>JAMDAP010000175.1:0-8952 GCA_023484675.1 Bacillota bacterium | reverse complement strand
GCGCCGGCACCGTCATCATCACCGACCTGTCCGACAAGAAGCTGGAGATCGCCCGTCAGTTCGGCGTAGACGTAACCGTCAACCCGAAAGAACGGGATCTGGCCCGGGTGCTGCTCGAAACCACCGAAGGCAGGGGGCCGGACAGAGTCATCGTCGCCGCGGGCGTGCCGGCGCTCTTCACCCAGGCGGTGGAGCTGGTGGCACGGGGCGGCACGGTGCTCGGCTTTGCCGCCAACGCCGCCAAGGACGTCGCAACCGTCCAGGTGGGCCGCCTCTTCTGGGATGAGATCACCATCGCCGGCAGCTACTCGTCCACTCCCTTTGACTACCCCGAGGCCCTTGACCTGCTGCACCGGGGCCAGGTGGATGCCCACAAGATGATCACCCACCGCATGACCCTGGACCAGCTCGGCGAGGCCATTGAAATGGGCCACCGAGCGCAGGACAACCTGAAGATCATGATCGAAATGTCCCCGGGTGCCGGCGCCGAAGTGGGCCACAGCCCCTCAGCCAGGGCCTCGGCCAAGGAGGACTTCTCGTGATTCCTATCGACCTCAAAGGCAAGACGGCCATCGTTACCGGGGCCAGCCGCGGCATCGGCCGGGGCATCGCCCTCAGGCTGGCGGAAGCCGGGGCGGCGGTGGCGGTAAACTACTCCGAACATCGAGACAAGGCGGAGGAAGTGGTCCGGGCCGTCCGGGCCAAGGGCGGCCGGGCCATCGCCGTGGGCGCCGACGTCGCCGACGAAGCCCAGGTTCAGGCCATGGTGGAGCGCACCGAGTCGGAACTGGGCCCCGTGGACATCATGGTTGCCAACGCCGGCTACACCACCGTGGCTGCCACGGCGGAGTTGGACCTGGCCACCTGGCAGCGGCTGATCGACGTCAACCTCACCGGCGCCTTTCTCTCCGCCCGGGCCATCGTGCCCGGCATGCTGGCCCGCGGCGGCGGCCGCGTCATCTTCATTTCCTCCACCGGCGCCATTACCGGCGGCGGTGGCGGACCGCACTACGCCGCCTCCAAGGCCGGGCTGACCGGCCTGGTCCGGGCCATGTCCCGGGAGCTGGCGGCGAAGGGTATCCTTGTCAACGCTGTAGCCCCCACCGCCATTGAATCCGACTTTCTGCTGGACCGCTATCCGGATCCAGCCGATCGCAAGAGACTGGCTGACTCCGTGCCGGTGGGCCGTCTCGGCAAGCCAGAGGACATTGGCAACGTCGTCGCCTTCCTGGCCTCCGAACTGGCCACCTTCATCAGCGGGCAGGTGCTGATCGCCGATGGCGGCAGGACGTTCAAGTAAGGTGACGCGACAGACGGCCGTGGGTACGATGGCCGGTTCACAGGCAACTATGGCTTCTCAGGAAAGGTGGTGGCTTTCATGGGACAGGCACAACCCGTGGACGGCAAGCCCGTGCACCTGACCCCGGGCAGCAAGATCTACCAGCTCTTCGACCATCAGGAAGTGGTGGTGGAGGGCGACCGCGAGACCTTCATCATTCAGATCAAGAAGATAGCCAAGGGCGCCGTGGCTCCCTCCCGGCCTGAGACCAAACCGGCCCGATAGTGAGCACAAGGAGGCGTTGACCCATGGCGGTCAAATCGGCGGACAAGCCGATCACCAAGCACAAGGCCAAGGGGATCCTGACCAGGATGCGGGAGATCCGGGCCTTTGAAGAGCAGGTGGACAACTTCTTTCAAAAGGGCATGATCCACGGCACGACGCACCTCTACATCGGCGAGGAGGCTACCGCTGTCGGAGCCTGCTCGGTGATGGAGGATAAGGACTTCCTCACCAGCACCCACCGCGGCCACGGCCACTGCATCGCCAAGGGCATCGACATGGGCCGCATGATGTCCGAGCTGATGGGCAAAGCCACCGGCTATTGCTACGGCAAAGGCGGTTCCATGCATATCGCCGATGTGGAGGCGGGCAACCTGGGGGCCAACGGCATCGTCGGCGGCGGCATCCCCATCGCCGTGGGGGCCGGCCTGGCGCTGAAGATGGAGAAGCGGGATGAAGTGGTCACCTGCTTCTTCGGCGACGGCGCTGCGGCGGAGGGCGTTTTCCATGAGTCCCTGAACCTGGCCTCGCTGTGGCAGCTGCCAGTGGTCTTCGTCTGTGAAAACAACCAGTACGGCATGAGCGCGCCGCTGGCACGGGAGTTGGCCAACCCTCGCATCGTCGAGCACGCTGCGGCCTACAACATGCCTGGCGTGGAAGTGGACGGCAACGACGTGATGGCTGTCCGCGCCGCCGTGGAGAAGGCGGTGGTCCGAGCTCGCAAGGGCGAGGGGCCCAGCCTCATCGTCAGCCAGACCTACCGCATTAAAGGCCACTCCAAATCGGATGCCAACCGCTACCGCACCCGGGAGGAGATTGACCACTGGCGCCAACAGGATCCAATCCGGCGGTTTGAGGCCTACGTGCAGGAACAGGGCCTCTTGACGGAAGAGGAGTGCCGCACTGTTGAGGCAGAGGTGCGGGGCCATATGGAGCAGGCCATGGAGTATGCGGCCAAGGCGCCGGAGCCGGACATCAGCACCCTGACCCTTGATGTCTACGCGGACTAGCGGAACGCGGCGCGCCACGCCGCTGCGAGGAGGAAATTCCAATGCGTGAAATCACCATGGGTGAAGCTATCCGCGAGGCCATGCGCGAGGAGATGCTCCGCGACCCCAAAGTGTTTCTCATCGGTGAGGATATTGGCGTTTACGGCGGCGCCTTCGGCGTTACCCTGGGTTTGGTTGAGGAATTTGGCGAGGAACGGGTGCGCAGCACCCCGATTTCCGAGGCCGTCATCGTTGGCGCTGCCACCGGCGCCGCGGTCATGGGCATGCGCCCGGTGGCGGAGATCATGTTCCAGGATTTTGCCACTCTGGCCATGGACCAGCTGGTCAACCAGGCGGCCAAGATCCGCTACATGTTCGGCGGCAAGGCCAGGGTGCCGCTGGTGCTGCGCGCCCCCATCGGCTCCGGCACCGGTGCCGCGGCCCAGCACAGCCAGAGTCTGGAGAACTGGTACGCCCACGTCCCCGGACTGAAGGTGGTCGTGCCCTCGACCCCGGCTGACGCCAAGGGCCTGCTGAAGACCGCCATCCGGGACGACAACCCGGTCTGCGTCTTTGAGCCGAAGACTCTGTACAAGGTGAAGGGCCCGGTGCCCGACGGCGAGTCCATCATCCCGTTTGGCCAGGCTGACATCAAGCGGCCGGGCAAGGACTGCACCCTGTTCGCCTACGGCTCGATGGTGCCGCGCGCCCTGCAGGCGGCCGAGAAGCTGGCTGCCGAGGGAATTGAGGCCGAGGTCGTGGACCCGCGCACCCTCTACCCCTTCGACGCCAAGACCCTGATCGAATCGGTGAAGAAGACCGGCCGCCTGGTCATCGTCCATGAAGCCGTTAAGCGCAGCGGCTTCGGCGGCGAGGTGGCGGCGGTGATCGCCGGCTCCGAGGCCTTCGACTACCTGGACGCGCCCATCAAACGGGTGGCCGGCAAGGAAGTACCGATCCCCTACAACCGCAACCTGGAGGCCCACGCCGTGCCGCTGGTGGAAGATATCGTGGTCGCAGTCAAGGAGGTGTGCTACAGAAATGGCCGTTGAGGTGATCATGCCCAAGCTGGGCATGACCATGGAAGAAGGCACCATCCTCCGTTGGGCCAAGAAGGAGGGGGACCCCGTCGGCGAGGGCGAGGTTCTCCTGGAAGTGCAGACGGACAAGGTCAACATCGAAGTCGAGTCGCCCGCCGGCGGCGTGCTCAAGGGGGTGCGGTATCCGGAGGGAGCGGTTGTGCCGGTGGTCACCACCATCGGCTATATATGCAAGCCGGACGAAGAGCCGCCGGCCCCTGCGGTGCCCGCTGCGGCTGCGACCGAGCCCGCAGCCGGTGGCGCGGCGCCTGCTCGAGCGGCAGCCGCAGTGCCCGCCACCCCCGCCGTCATCGCCGCCGCGCCCGTCACCGTGATCAACGCGCGGCCTCGGGCGACCCCGGCCGCCCGCGCCGTTGCGCGTCAGCACGGCGTGGATCTGACCCGCGTGGCCGGCAGCGGACCGGTTGGACGCATCCTGCGGCAGGATGTGGTGCAGGCCAGCCGGCGCGGCACGGGGGCGACTGTCGCCCAGGCGGCGCCAATGCCAGCCCTGCCTGAATTTCTGCCTGGCCAGACGCGTACCGTCGCCGTGACCGGCATCCGCAAGACCATCGCCCAGCGGATGGGTGAGAGCAAGCGCAACGCGCCGCATGTGACCCTCAACACCGAGGCTGACATGACCGAGGCCCTGGCCCTGCGGGACCGGCTGGCGGCACCGGTGGAGAAGGCGACCGGCGCGAAGCTGACCCTGACCCCCATCCTGAGCCTGGTGGCGGCCCGCACTCTGCGGCGGCATCCGGCCCTCAATGCCTGGTGGCAGGGCGACACCATCATCCAGCACAGCGACGTGCACCTGGGCCTGGCCGTGGCCCTCGATGAAGGCTTGATCGTGCCGGTGATCCGTCATGCCGACCGTCTGGGCCTGGCCGACCTGGCCGCCGCTGCCGCCAACCTGGCCGGCAGAGCCCGCTCCGGGCAGCTCAAGCCCGGGGAGTATGAAGGTGGCACCTTCAGCATCACCAACCTGGGCATGTACGAGGTGCGGGACTTCAACCCGGTGATCAACTCACCCGAGGTAGCCATTCTCGGCGTTGGCGCCGTGGTGCAGAAGCCGGCGGTGGTGGACGGGCAGATCGTGCCCCGGCCGGTGATGGTCCTCAGCCTGTCTTTCGACCACCGGGCCATGGACGGCCATGTCGCCGCCGCCTACCTGCGAGACGTCAAGCGGGCCCTGGAGAGCCCACTTCTGCTGCTGATGTAGAACCAGCCTGCTGTGAGGGGTACAATAGAGGGAGAACGCCGCGTCAAGGGGGTAAGCAGCATGACCACCACCATGGACGCCGACCTGTTCTGTGTGCACTGCAACGCCGACCGGCCTCACCGCGTGGTGTACGTAGGGGACTACCTCACCCGTGTGGAGTGCACCGTCTGCGGCAAGCGGCTTGAGATCAACCGCAACCGCCTGCTCAAGCTCTATGCCGCCGACTTTTTGGAGCGCGTCCTCACCAAACCCCAGCGAATGACCCGGGAGTTCGAAGGAGACCTGCGCCACTTCGTCCTGTCCCTGCCAGGACGCATCCTGACCAAGCCCGGACGCGTCCTGGGCGAGTTCCGGGACGTCGTGCGAAGGGACTGAACGGCTTGTCCTTCTCCCGAACCGTCAAGGAGGAGCTGGCCAGGGTGGCACCGGACAAGCCGTGCTGTCGCCGGGCGGAGCTGGCCGGATTGATACGCTCGGCCGGCACCCTGGAGATTCAGGCGGTTGCCTCCGGCGCCACGCCGGAGAGCGGCCGCCTCTTCATCTGGGTAGAGACCGGGCAGGCCCCGGTGGCCCGCAAGCTGGTCCTTCTGGCCAAGTCCGTGCTCGGCGTCGCGCCGGAAGTGCTGGTGCGCCGGCAGCGCCGCCTGCGCCGCACCCGCTCCTTCGGCATTCACCTGGTTCCGTCGAACCCGATGGCAGACTTGGTCCGGCTCGGCGTGCTGGCTCCCGACGGAGGCCTGCAGCGGGCCATTCCCGAGGACCTGGTGTCGCACAACGGCTGCCGCCGCTCCTACCTGCGCGGCCTGTTCCTGGGGTCCGGCTCCATCACCGACCCCGGCCGTGGTCACCATCTGGAGATCGTGCTTCGGGACGAGAGCCTGGCCGACGCCGCCGGCCAGATCCTGTTCGGTTTTGGCATCCCGGTGCGCATCAGCGCCCGGCGCGGCGAGCTGGTGCTATACCTCAAGGAATCGGAGCAAATTGGCAACCTTCTGCGCCTCATGGGGGCGCACCAGGCCCTGCTGGCCTACGAGAACGTCCTGGCCATGAAGACGGTCAAGAACCGGGTCAACCGGCTGGTCAACGCCGAGACCGCCAACCTGGAAAAAAGCGTGGATGCCGGGGTGCGCCAGGCGGAGGACGTAAAGCTGATCCGCCGCCGGCTGGGCCTGCACGCTCTCACCCCCTCCTTGCGAGAACTGGCGGGCTTGCGCCTGAAGCACCCGGGGGCGAGCCTGAAGGAGCTAGGCGAGATGTGCGTGCCGCCGCTGGGAAAATCCGGCGTAGCTCATAGATTGCGGCGGATTGAGACATTGGCCGGCGACTTAAGAGGAGAAACGGACAGGACGTCGAAACGGTCCAGGTAGACCAACCTCACGAGGAGCTCAACCTTCCGAGGAGCCCAACCTTCCGAGGAGCAAAGCCGCTCAGGAACAAAGCTTGGAGCTGGTAGTGAATGGAATCTCAAGCCCTGAAAGCGAGGGTTCCGACCATCTCCCTGTTCTCGGAGATCGAGGCGGACCTGCCGCGGGCCGAACAATACATTGAAGAAACCTTGACTGCCCAGGACCCGCTGCTGGTCGAGATCGCCACCCACCTGCTGAAGGCTGGGGGCAAGCGGCTGCGGCCCGCCCTGGTGATGCTGGCGGCCAAGGTTCACCGCTACGATCTGGAGCGGATTCTTCCCGTCGCCACCGCGGTGGAGTTGATCCACATGGCCACGCTGGTTCACGACGATGTGGTCGACCATTCCCAGCTCCGACGCGGCCGCCCCACCGTCAACGCCAAGTGGTCGGACGCCTACTCCGTACTGGTAGGGGACTACCTTTTCGCCAGGGCCTTTCAACTGTTGGCCGATACCGGCAACAACCAGGTCGTGCGGGTAATGGCCGATGTGGTCTACCAGATGAGCACCGGCGAGATCCAGCAGATCGCCACGACCTTCAAGGCGGACCAGACGGAAGAGGACTACTACGGCCGCATCGCCAAGAAGACGGCGCTGTTCCTGGCCGAGAGCTGCCGGCTGGGCGGCCTGGTTTCGGGGGCCTCGGAGGAGGCCGTGGAGGCTCTGGCCCAGTATGGCTACAGCCTGGGCATGAGCTTTCAAATCGTTGACGACATTTTGGACTTCACCGCCAGCGCGCCCACCCTGGGCAAGCCCATCGGCTCCGACCTGCGCGCCGGCATCCTGACCCTGCCGGTTCTGCACGCCCTGAAAACCTCGCCGCGGGCTGAGACCCTGCGCCGCATGATTGAGAACCGCGCCGCCGGCGATGAGGAGGCCCGGTCCGCCAGCGACATCATCCGCGAGAACGGCTCACTGGAGTACGCCTACCAGACCGCGCATCGCTTCGTTCAACAGGCCAAGGACCGGCTGTCCCTGCTGCCGCCGGGCCCAGCCGTGAACAACCTGGCGGTGGTTGCAGACTTTGTTGTGGACCGGGCGTTTTAGGGGTAGGAACGCCGTACCCCGGGGAAGGCCCGGCCCCAAGTTGGGAGGGTGTGCCGTGCGAAATCCCAAGATCCCAGAGGCCGCAATCAAGAGGCTGCCGGTTTATCTGCGTCTTCTCGGTGACTTGGTAATCGAAGAAGTGGAGATCGTCTCCTCGGCAGACCTGGCCAACCGCACCGGCTTTTCCCCAGAGCAGATCCGCAAGGATTTAGCCTATTTCGGAGCCTTTGGCACCCGCGGCGTCGGCTACGACACGGAGATCCTGTCGCGGCGCATCAAGCGAATCCTGGGGCTGCACAAGGGCGTCAACGCCGCTCTGGTGGGCGCCGGCAACCTCGGTACCGCCCTGGCCCGTTATAGCCTGGCCAAGCACAAGGACGTGCGCATTGTCGCCATCTTCGACAACGATCCGGAGAAGATCGGTCAGGAGATCGGCGGGGTCGAAATCAAACCCCTGGACGACTTGTGCCTGCGTTGCCGCGAGTACCATGTGCGCATCGGCATCATCACCGTCCCGGTGACAGAGGCCCAGAAGGTGGCGGACGTCTTGGTTCGCGCCGGCATCGAAGCGATTCTCAACTTCTCTCCCACCAAGATTAAGGTGCCGCCGGGGGTGTATGTGCAGAACATCGACCTGACCATCGAGCTGCAAGCCCTGGCCTACTACACCTCGGTGGGCGTCGAACCCAACTTGGACATTGAGTCCGAGGACGAGGACGCCCGCAAGTAGGGCTGCCTAATCCAGAATCCCGCTGTTTTCAATTCGTACCTCAACCACGACTTTTACCACGGCGGTGCGGAACTTGTCCGGCCACCGCCTCGGATCCCAGCGGCGAGGGTCTGCGACGCGCATGTATTCCCCGAAATTGAACACGTCGGCTCCGGCCGCCTGCGCCACCTTGATGGCGGCTTCGGCCTCAGTCCTGACCTGTGCGGCCACAGCCTCTTCAAGTGCAGCGTAGACCTTGGAAGTCACCGGCGTCCCCAACTGCCCGTTTTCTGTCAGTGTACCGAAGACTCTCAGTCCCAGCTGAAGGTGTGCTTCGTCCTCTTCCCACCAGGCCGCGGTAATCCAGCGCCTGCTGCCGAGAATTCGGACCGTATAGGTTTGGCCGCCGGCCTTGATTGTAAGGTTGCCGGTCCGAACCTCCCCTCGCGCCAGCTTGAGACCCCGGCAGACGTTCCCGTCCAGCCGGTCCACCAGCCGGTTGTCAGAGAGCAGGGCCAACCCCTGCAATTGAAACTGTCCCTGGGACGAGCCGACGGTAGGGAGGTAGGCGGCGCGAGCAGGCATCAGCAGGTCATGCCAGATGCGCCAAAGGGGGACGTCCGCTGTGAAATCCTCGCTTGCCTTGGCGGTGAAGAAGGTCATGAAGTACAGGGTAGGGAGCAATTCCCCCGGGGTAGGCTGAGCCAAGATGTCTCTGGCGCGGTGGGCCAAGAAGACTCTGGCCCGCCGGTTGGCTACGGGATCGCGCATCAAACCGTCAATGACGCCACCGATTCCCTGCCGGGCCAGGTCCTCGCCGATGACCACCGCCTGCAGGTGACCCAGGTACAGCTTTCGCGAAGTGATCTTACTAAGGTTGGCCAGGGCCCGCCCCGGGGTGGGGCCGCGCGCCGAGAGGGTCAGGACCTGCTCCGTCGAT
>JAMDAP010000034.1 GCA_023484675.1 Bacillota bacterium | reverse complement strand
CATTTACGCCACGCCGGGTAACAAACCAAAAGTGCCAGACACTGGGCCTTGGCACTGACTCGGCGTCGTAATGAGGCGCCCAATTTTCAGGTTTTTCGTGATGGTTATTATAGGCGAGTCCCCTCTCTCTTGTCAAGAAACCGCCTGCCTGCCAACACGATAATAGACTGAGCCCTTCGCCGTGCGGCGAAGGGCTCAGAAGGTATTGCCGGATAGCCGGGTACTCAGGCGAAGGTAATTCAGTCCGCCAGAGCAGGGTTGGCCGCAACCTCGGCCGGCCGGGGGCGGAGCGGCGCCGCGCCCGTGGACCGGCGCTGGGCGTTGGCGCGGATGCGCTCTACCTCCTGCTCCGTAAGGGCCCGCTCAAAGCTGCGAAAGCCGGTGGTGCGGAAGCCGTGTTTGACGGCCAGGGCGGCGATCTCGTCCACCTGCTCCACAGTGAGGTCGCGCCCCAGCGTAAAGGATTCATAGCGGTTTTCCAAGGCCAGGATCATGGTCTCGGCCATGCAGGCCATCACCGTGCCGGGTGGAAAACCGAAGTTGAAGCCGAGGTCCACGTGGTCGCCGGGGACAGCCACCACGCCGCCATCGAGGACCAGCACGTCGTCGCGGGCTTCCGCCACCTGCGCCGCCACATCGCGCGGACGGGCCAGGTCGCAGACCACAGCCCCCGGTTTCAGGTCCTCGGGCTGGATAATGGCGTCCACGGCGCTGGAACTGGAGAGGATGACGTCGGCCCGAGACAGGGCCTGGCGAAGGTTAACGGTGACCTTGGGCACCAGGCCGGTGCGTCCGGTGATCGTGCGGGCCAGTCGGTCCAGCTTTCGCTCATCCCGGCCGACGAGGGTCAGGTGACGTACCTCGCGGGCCAGGATCTGGGCCGCGACCGATCCGATGGAGCCGGTGGCGCCCACCACTGCCACCTCGCAAGTGGCCAGGTCGTGGCCCATAACTACGGCGGCGCGGCGCGTCTCCTCGAGCCCCGTGGCGACGGTGTAGCTGTTGCCCGTAGTGACCGGGATCTGGAGGTTCTTGGCCACGGTGATGCCGGCGTCCCCGACCACCTTGGTAAAGGCGCCAAGGCCCAGGATTCGGGCGCCAAGGCGCTCAGCCAGCTTACCCGTCTGGATGATCTTGTGCAGGACGAAGGGCTCGGGAAGGGTGAGCATCTGGCGGCTGGTGAGGGTACAGCCCACGAACCAGCCCTCCGCCTGGTTGTGCTCCGATTCCACGCCGCGAATGCGAGCCACCTTGAGCGGCGGCAGGAATCGCCCGACACCCTCCAGCACGGAGTCGGGCAGGCGTTGGGCGAACGGGAACTTGCTGGCATAGTAGCTGACGTCCAGAGGATGGACCATGAACGCGAGGGCACCCGTTTCCACGGCAAACCTCCTCATTAAAGCGAGACGTGGGCGCCGCGGCGGCGACACAGCAGGCGCCTACGGCGTTACTTGATCCGCACGCCGGCAATCAGGGCGCGGAGTTGGTCTGGATCGACGTACTTGTCTTCCTCGATCGGCGACTTGCCGATTTCGAAAGGCACCACCTCGCGGTCCAGAAGGGCGCCGATGATGCCCATGCGCTTGTCGGAGACGAGCAAGATGACCACGTCGTACTGCCGGACGTGTGCTACCAGCTCCATAACTTCGTTGAATACCTTGAGGCCGTCCCGCTTCTCCAGGAAGGCGCGGCGTTCCCCCTCGTTGAGCAGGAAGACGTAGTCCGCCCCCTCCTCCTCGGCGACGTGGCGAATCTCGTCTTTATTCAGGATGGGAAACCCGACCACGGCGATGGTGGCGCCCTTGCGCAACTCGCCGATGCTCTCCAGACGAGAGATCAAGGTTCGGTCAAGGCGAAGGCGGTCGGCCACTTCTTGCTGGGAGAAGCCCTGAAAGCGCAGCTCCAGGATGCGGCTGACCACATCGTCGATCTTGCGGCGGCTGATGATCTTGTCGCCGATGCGGATAAAGTCCCGGTCCACGGTATTCGCCTCCGCCACTGACGCATGTGCACAGTTTTGTGTACAACGCTAGTCTATCAAATCTTTCCAAGGCCTGCAAGCAATATGCGAGGGCAGCCGGAGTTTGACATCAACCTGGGCAATATCTACATTGGAAGCTGTGCCGTGACGATATTTCGGCCGCTGTCCCCGTTGCGCCCAGGCTGTTCGGCTGGCCCACGAGCTGGCCCTGGAGGGGAAAGAAATGAGGGTCACGGCCGTAGACGTAACCCTCTTTCCGGACCTGATCAACGGCTGCAGGGCCTACAGGACGAGGAACAGGCCACGATCGACTAGAGCCGGCAAGAGGCGGGGCTGACGTTAGCATCGTCCCCGCTATCTCTTTCATCCGACCCTTCCAGCATGGATCGTAGCAAGGCCTCCATTTCAACCTGGGTTTCGGCCTCGTTGACGTGCGTGCGCATGACCGCCGCCCCGGACAGTCCCTTGACGTACCAGGTGGCGTGCTTGCGCATCTCCCGCACACCGATGTACTCGCCCTTGATCTCCACAAGCAGGCCGAGATGACGAACCGCAGTAAGGATGCGCTCTTCCCGCGTCGGTTCGGGGAGGAGCTCTCCAGTGCGGAGATAGTGCAGGGTGCGGCTGAAGATCCAGGGGTTGCCGAGGGCGGGCCGGGCGATGGCAATGCCGTCACAGCCGGTTTCAGCCAGCAGTCGGACGGCGGCTTCGGGGGTCCAGACGTCGCCGTTGCCGACGACGGGAACGGACACGGCCTCCTTGACCTGGCGGATCAGGCTCCAATCTGCATGGCCCGCATAAGCCTGGGCCTTGGTGCGCCCGTGGATGGTGATCATACGGGCTCCGGCCCGCTCCAGCCGCGGTGCCAGCTGCGGCGCAACAACGCTGTCCTGGTCCCAGCCGGTCCGCATCTTGACCGTGACCGGGATGGGCGCCACGGCGTCGGCCACGGCAGCTACGATGGCCTCCGCCACGTCCGGCTCCTTCAGCAAAGCTGACCCGCCGCTCCCTTTGGTGATCTTGGGGGCCGGGCAGCCCATGTTGATATCGATGATGTCGCAGCCCGTCCCGGCCACCAGCCTGGCCGCCTTGGCCATGCTGGCCGGATCGCCGCCAAAGAGCTGGATGCTGACGGGGTGCTCATCGGGGTCAAGGCGCATGAGGCGGAAGGTCTCCGCCGTGCTGTGCAAAAGGCCCATGTCGCTAACCATTTCCGCGCTGACCAAGCCCACGCCGTGCTCTCGCAGGATGCGGCGGAAGGCCAGGTTGGTCACGCCGGCCATGGGCGGCGAGATCAGTGGGTTGTCGATGGTGACGGGTCCTATCTGAAGAGGTTTCAAAACCATTCAGCATGCACCCTCCAATGCCGCTGACTTCAATCAGCGGAGTACGTCACACCACCGCCGGGTCCCAACCCCGAGCTTGTATCGAACTGCCCACCAGCCGGCGGATGATCTCGCCCGCGGGCAAGATGTCGTGGATCTCGCCCACCCGTGGACCACAAAAAACCAGCCCGTTCACCACGTCGCCCTGCTGGGCGTTGGTCAGAGCCTTGTTGATGCAGTGGCTGACCGAGTGGTCTTCCCGATGCCGGCACACTTTCAGGCAATGGACGCAATGGACTTTGACGTCATCGACTCGCGGCAACAGATCCGGGGTGTGGGGGACGATGGCGCGCGATGCCATGCCGGTAGGGCTCCAGTCCTCCACCTGGCTCCCCGTGGCCGTCAGCCAAGCCTGCTTCATGGCCGGGGACGCCGCCGATTCTTCGGTCATCGCAAAGCGAATACCCATCTGGACCCCGTCCGCCCCCATAGCCAGGGCGCGATCGATGTCCTCCCGGTGCAGGATGCCGCCGGCGGCGATCACCGGGCCCCCGTACTTGTACTCCCGCAGAGTTTGGAACACAGCCGGGAATAGGTCCCAGGTCGAAATGTTGGGGTCCTCGGGCCCCAGGTGGCCTCCCGCCTGGCCACTCTCCACCACCACGCCCGTGACGCCCTCCGTCCGTGCGGCGATGCGCGCCGCCTTAGGGGACGAGATGATGGCCAGAGCTGAGATGCCGTGGGCGGCAAGTTTCTGGAAAGGGCCCCGGGCAAAGCCGGCGCCAATTGCAACGAAGTCCACCATTTCCTCGATACACACGTCAAGTAGCCGGTCGAACAGATATCCGGCGTACATCAGGTTCACGCCAAAGACGCCGTCGGTCAGCTTACGTGTCTGACGGATCTCGTCTCTCAGTTCGGAGGGCGAGATGCCCATGCCACCAATGGTGCCGACCCCACCAGCATTGGCGACAGCCGCCACCAGGTTGTGCAGAGCGATACGGATGGACATTCCACCCTGAACGATGCAATAGCGGGCCGCTCTCGCACCAATCTGTAGATTTGGTAACGTCATCGGATTAGCACTGCCCCTTTTCTTCGCGATATTTCCGCGATGCGCTGCGGCGATTTGTTTTGTCGCAAAAGCAGCAACACGTGGGCAATAATAGAATGGCATGCTTTGAGCTGTAGCGCAAGTTGGTAATTCGGTTGCCCCGGGGGGAAGGGCACGGCCATCCGAGGTGGATTGTGACGTCTGGCTTTCCGTCGTCCACCAGGGGAAAGCTACCGTATTTTCCTCCCAGCTTGTTTCTTTTTATCCCTTTTGCTACCCTGGGAATGAATTCTGCCTGGGAGGTGTTTTCTGTGAAGGTCACGTTTATCGGCCACTCCTGCTTCTTGCTGGAGAGTGACAAGACCCGCATTCTTATGGACCCCTTCATAAGCGGCAACCCGGTCGCCAAAGCCAAGCCGGAAGACGTGGCACCGTCGCACATCCTCCTTACTCACGGGCACGGCGACCACATGGGCGACACCGAGGCCATCGCCCGGCGCAGCGGCGCGCTGGTCATCACCACCTTCGAGCTGGCCAGCCTGCTGGAGCAGAAGGGCGTCAAGACCCACCCCATGGCCGTGGGCGGGCGGTACCACTTTGACTTTGGCGCGGTGCGCGTCACCCCGGCTCTGCATGGCTCCGGCGTGGCAGGCGGCAGCGCCGCCGGGTTCATCTTCCACCTGGAGGGCAAAACCATTTACCATACCGGGGACACCGGCCTCTTCAGCGACATGAAGCTGCTGGCCTCCCTGGAGAAGGTGGACCTGTTCCTGGTGCCCATCGGCGACAACTTCACCATGGGCATCGACGACGCCGTGGTGGCCGTCAACTTCGTCCAACCCCAGGTGGTCATCCCCATGCACTACAACACCTTCCCGCTGATCCAAGCCGACCCCCGTGAATTCCAACAGAAGGTGGAAGCCCGCGTGCCAAGCGCACGGGTTGTCATTCTGGAACCGGGGCAGGAGTTCAACTTCTAGCCCTGTAAGGCAACAGGACACCCCATCCGCAAAAAACCCTCCACCAGCGGTGGAGGGTTTCACTTATGATGACGGGCGATCAGCAGAAGCGGCAGAGGCGCCGCAAAACCTCGACCTGGCAGATGCGGCCGAGGCGGATCAGCACCTCTTTGCGGCGGCGACGCAGGCGAATGAAGTCGGCACCCACGTTCACGAGGCGGCCGGTCACGGTCTGACAATCCGTCACAACCCGGACGCGGCGTCCGACGGCGCGGGAGAGGGCTGCGGCGAAGGTGTTGAAGAAACCGGGAAAACCGCCGGTCGGCGGAAAGGAAGGCCAGCTGGCTTGCACCGGAGGACCACCCCCCAGACATTGCTGCCTTTCAGCTTATGTCGCCGGCTGGGGAGAGGTGACATAACCGGCGCAGCCCCGGCGTCTCAGGCCTCAACCTGGGGCGGAACCTCCCTGGGCCCGGGATCGAAGCGCTGGGTGACCTCCTGCAGCAGGAAGTCGATGGCCTTCTTCATCGCCATGCTCTCTCCACTGGCCGTGTAGTAGACGCCGTGATGGTCGCGGTCGACGATGGCCAGCTGGCCCTGGTCGGGAAACTGAAAGGACCACGCCTTGGCGAAGGCGGCACCCTGCCCGCCGTGCACGCTGGGCACGCCCAGAAGGCCATTGGCAATCAGCGAGGCCGCGCGCGGGCGGCGTTTCACCAGCTTGACCCACTCGTCGTAGCGGTAGCCGCCGAAATGGGCCGGCACCTCATCGGCCGTGATCCAAATCTTGTAGTGCAGAAGCAGTTCCTGAACACTCATGTCTTCACTCTTCCGTTATGACGATGGCCCCAAAGGGACACATCTCGTCGACGATGCGATGAACGTCGGGCTCGGACTCTCGAGGAATAGGATCAAGGAGCACTGCGGAAGGCTTTAGCCCCTCCTGAAAGAACACCTTGGGACAAATAGTATGGCAGGAACCGCAGCCGATGCAGTCGGCTTCGTTCACCTTGACGTGCATGCTATCGTCCTTTACTGCATTTGCGCCTTGCGGCAGTTCCGAGGTGTATTCGACAAGGCCCAACGCAATTCCTTTGGCGGGAAAACAACGGAAACCGCCTCGCAGCAGAAGGAAAAATAAGGGAACTCCTCGAATGCAAAGGACAGAAACCGCTGCGGAGGTAGAGCATGCCGTACCGTGTACATCCGGGCAGTCCCGCTTGCCGATTTGATTGCCTGCACTCGAGCCAACACATGCAAAGCGACCACGTGTGTGAGCTTACCGGCAACCGACCGCTGCTGCAGAAGGCCGTCTGTGCCGCGTTCACGCCCAAATCGCGGCAGCGCCGGAAATGGTCACGCCAGCACCTGGAAACGCTGCTGGAAAGCAAGGCGGACCCGCAGCCGGCGGCGCCTCCCCCTCCCCCACCCGACCGCCCCATCCTTGTTGTGGAGGATGACCACAGCATTGCCGGATTCGTGCAGACCACGCTGACAGAGGAGGGATACCGGGTTCTGGTCGCCTCCACGGGCGCGGAGGCTCTGACCCAGGCGGCTGCCGCCAACCCCTGGCTGGTGCTGCTGGACATCGGCCTGCCCCGGACGGACGGGTGGACCGTTGCCGACCGGCTTCATCGGATACTTGGCAGCAGCTACGGCCTTATCTTAATGTCGGCACACAAAGCGAATCCGGAACGAGCCCGCGCCCTTGGCGCCCTGGACTGGCTGTCCAAGCCTTTTGGGGTCAGCGACTTGCTGCTGTGCGTCGGGTACGGCCGATCCGCCGGCCTCACCGGAGCCGGCGGGAAGGAGTCCACCTGGGCCATGACCTGAGCGCGTGGACCGGCCGGCGGCCATCGCGGGGGAGCCTCACCTTGGGCTCCCTTTTGATGTGGAAACCCGGCAATGCAGCAGCTAAGAGGGTTTCTTTGCATGGTTGGGCAAGGGGAACAGGCGGGTAACGTGTCCGCCTGGGCTATGGCGAGCAGGATCAGGCAGACGCTCGAAGGTGGCGACAACCCCGCGGAGGTCGTGGCGCCGGCCATCCAGTGGAACCACGCGGACGAGGCATGGAACGCGCTGCGATCCGGCGCGCTGGATGAAGCCCATTCCTTCGGCGGCCCCGCCGGTGGCCAAGGCTTGCAGCAGGGGGTCCAACCCAGGAGCAGCGGGGGTCCCCTCCGAAGTCAGCCACGGGGCGCCTTGCTGAAGGAAGGCCCAGTCCATCCCCCGGGCAAGGCGGCACCCCCACAGTTCTTCGGCAGCAGCGTTGCTGGCGGCAACCCTCCCGGTCGTGTCGAGGGCTACCATGGCTGTGGGCAGGTGCCCCAGCAGGGTCTCCGCTCTCTGGCGGAGACTCTCTGTGTATTCTGCCCAGCGGCGAATCCCGGCGGTGAGAACCCAGCTCAGGGCCAGGGCCGCCCCCAGACCGAGTCCGGCACCCACAAACAACAAATTGAAACGGTCCACATTGTTCCCCCTCAAGCCGCCGGCCCGCCCCGACAGCGCCGCGAACCCGGTAACGGAAAAGCCCACCGGTGAAGGAGAGTTCGATGCCCTTCCAGGAATTCCCTTCCTGGGTGACCGTCGCGATAAAGGTTTGGCAGGGTGGATGGCGGGCGGTCCGGTCCTGCGGTGACGACATAGTATGACCAGGGGATTCTTCCCCAGTACATCGCAAAGGAGACGAATCCATGCGCCACACGATTCAAGCTCCTCCCTTCATGCCGCCCCGCGGCTTCCCGTGGCTGCCCGGCATGCCGCCAGGGCCGGGCAGCCCGCCTAGCCCCGGCGGGCAGATGCCGCTTATGCCGAACGGGCAGATGCAGTTCGCGCCTGGCGGGCAGATGCCGCCTGCGCCCTGGCAGGGGTGGCCGGGAGGCCCGGTGATGCCCGGGCCGGGAGCCTGGATTCCGCAGGGCGCCGCACCGCCTGCGGGAATGCCCCTACCGCCGGGTGGCTGGCCATCGATGGTCGGCCCTGCCACCCCCGCCCAGTCGTCAGCCAGCCAGGGGTGGGCCGTCGGCAGGGAGGAGTTCAGGTAAGACAAGAGACCGGAGCTCAAGCTCCGGTCTCTTGTCTCGGCGAGGCGTCCCCGGTCGGCTGCTTCTGGCAGTGTCACCGTGTCTCGCATGCCAGCCGCCTCGTGCAGTTCGGTTACCCCTTCTTACGGGCGTGAACGGTCCGGCCCTTGACTCCGGGCCGCACCCGCACCCTGCCTCTGCCTATGTGGCGCGCATACACGGAACTCAGTTCGCGCACCAGGGACCGGGCCTGGGCCGGGCTCAGAATCTTGATTTGCCGGTGGCAACCCGGGCAGCGGTAACTGCCGGCATGCACCTGCTCGCTGGTCACGTTGGCCTTCCTGCCGCACGACATGCAGACCATTTCCATCGGTCGACATCCCTCCGTTCCCCAGGAGTCCGGCTCCCGGTTCAACGGTACATAATATGGAAGTCCCGGCGGGCGTGACACAATAGCTGCATCCCATACGCCACACTGCTGCGATTCGCGCTTGGCCGGCCGGCGAATGGCGCGAGGCTACTCCGTGAAACCTAGGTTTGTCCGGTTTTGAGGATCCCAGGGGCAACGCACTCTAGCGGAAAGAGGTGCTTAGGGTGAACTGGTTTGGATGGATACTGCTGATCGCCGCCGTTGGAGGCGTTCTCTGGTGGCTCTCCAGCGGCAACCGCGCCACGGTCACCACGGTGCCGAGCAAGCCGGCGGGAAAAGACTCTGCCGGCGACGCCGACCACCCGGATGATCGCCAGGACCAACCGGGGCCGCACTAACCGAATGGGCCGGGAACACAGGCCGGCTCCGGCGTGATGAGGCCCTAAGAAAGGAAAACGGGGAGCTGCGGACATCGCCGCACTCCCCATTTTCGCTGTGCCGTCACTCTGCGCTCGTCTACTCGGCGGGAACGCCATGGGTCCCGGCCGTTTGCCGGTACTGTTCGACCTGCTCCGCACGATCCGCCTCGCTCCAGCCGAGCCGTTCCGCCATCAGCCGCGACACCTCCTCCGCCGCGGCCAGGCCGTGATCCTGGCTGAAGATCAGCAAGGCCGAGCGGCGGTCCATGAAGTCGTTCAGGCTGCCGGCCATCTCCTGTTCCATGGCCAGCTTGACCTCGCCACGCAGGGCGGGCACGCCTGCGGCCAGGGGCTGCAACCAGGTCTGATCTTCGTCACCCAGCCGCAGCAGCTCACGAACCCGGTTCCCATAGAGCCAGGTGACGCGCTCCGCAGCCTGGTCGGAAACATCGCGGGTCTGCAGAGCGTCTCTCATCTCTTGCTG
The DNA here is from genome assembly GCA_023484675.1 of Bacillota bacterium. Next base: position 648 of record JAMDAP010000034.1, on the reverse strand, counting down.
GAATGCGGCGAATTCCTGGCCGCCCAGGTCGCCGCCCGGCAGGGGCACCTCGGTGGTGCGATGGTTATCGCCCAGGTCGCGCCCCAGTTCCCTGGCCACGTGTGCCATCACCCGCTGGGCCATCGGCCTATAGGTGGTGAGCTTGCCGCCGGCGATGGTGAGAAGCCCCTCTGGCCCGCGCCACACCTCGTCGTGACGGGATGTGTCACGGGGCGACCGGCCTTCCTCGGCGATGAGGGGCCGCAGGCCGGCCCAGGTGGAAACGATGTCCTGCTCCGTCAGCCCAATGCTGGGGAAGCAGTCCTGGGCCATCTTCAGCACGTCCAGCACGGCGGCGCGATCGGCCTTCGGCCGATCCAGGTCGCCGTGGTGCGCCTCGTCCGACGTGCCCACGTAGACGAAGTTCCAACGACGGATGGCGAAGCCCTCGCGGCCGGAAGGTGACTTCAAGGCAACGGCGCCCTCCACGGGCAGGCGGCCGGCCCGGAAGAGCAGGTGGATGCCCTTGCTGAGCAAGAGGTCCTTGGGTACGGGCGTCCCGCCCAGGTTCATGGTCTCCTCGGCCCAGGGGCCGGTGGCGTTCACCACTACCTTAGCCCTGACGCCGTATTCTTTGCCGCTGAACTCGTCCTTGACCCGGACGCCGGC
>JAMDAP010000096.1 GCA_023484675.1 Bacillota bacterium | reverse complement strand
CAAGCGGAAACAGGCCGATGCGTACTGTGCGGCGCCGCTCCGGTACCAGGGTGACGACGGTCTGAGCCAAGGGCCGACCCGACTCGTCCACGGCCGCCAACTGGAAGGCGTTCTTGTAGAAGAAGCTGCGCGTCGTTTCAAAGAGGTGCACCCTACCGGGAGCCGGCCTGGCCAAGAGCGTGGCCTTCAAGCCGCGGTAGTAGCAGGCCTCCACGTCCAGGTTGAAGGCGAGCACGGTCAGACTGGTCTCGGGCTCCGGTGGGCGCGACGCCACCATGGCCAAGCCATGACCGTCCACGAGGGAGCGGTACCGCGCCAGGTTGTCGACCACTTCCAGTTGCGGAGCGGCCGGCCCGTCGCTGGGGATGCGCCCCATGGCGAGGGTCTCCACGGCCACCGGTATGTACTCAAGCCGCGGGAACTCAAGGACGGCCCTGGGGGCGTATAGCTCCGCCGGCAAGGGCGATGTCGTTGGCATACAGCCACCTCCAATGGGCTCATGTGCGAGCCTGCGGCTCAAGCCGAGCCTGCGGCCCGGTTCTGCACCAGCATATGGACCGCGCCACCCGGGCGTTCGCTTGCAGTCTGCCCACTTTTTCTTTGTGTCGGGCAGCGCCACACGACGGCAGGTCGAGAGGCCGGCGAAGTGCCTCCAAAAAGCCTATTGACGAGGGACAACTCCGTCCGTACAATCAATAAACGTGGGCGGGCGCAGGTACAAAAAAGTTTTTGACTTGCTCTGCGCCCGTGTCGTATAATGAACGAGCGACGGTCATTTGGGCCGTTGAGGGCGAATAGCTCAGCGGGAGAGCACCTGCCTTACAAGCAGGGGGTCACAGGTTCGATCCCTGTTTCGCCCACCAAAGAGAGTTGCATAGCCGCGGAGGCGTGGTGTAGCCGGCCTAACACATCTGCCTGTCACGCAGAAGATCACGGGTTCGAATCCCGTCGCCTCCGCCATTTTATGAATGTGGGAGCTGAGCTCTGGCTCAGCTTTTTACATGTCCCGTCGGGGGGAGCGGGGGCGCTTGGCGGGCCTGCCCGGAAGGGCGGTCGAGCGCCGGTTTCGTGCCTTGACGTGCCTCCGGCGCATCCGATATACTAAGTAACGTCAGTTAAAGAGGTGCGTGCCGCGGTAGCTCAGTTGGTAGAGCAGGGGACTGAAAATCCTCGTGTCGGCGGTTCGATTCCGCCCTGCGGCACCATTTTTATTCTGCTGGCGGACGCCTGGGGATGGCCACGAAACGGCTATGCTGTAGTTGTCCCGGCAACTTGACGGGTCCACGGAGGCTATGCTAGTATAAGTTCTGCGCGGTCCATGAAACCTCAAAAGAGCTTACGGTGCGGAAGTAGTTCAGTGGTAGAACATCACCTTGCCAAGGTGGGGGTCGCGGGTTCGAATCCCGTCTTCCGCTCCATAATTTTCCCCGATTCGTTGTTGTTGGATCTGGCGACGTAGCCAAGTGGTAAGGCAGAGGTCTGCAAAACCTCTATTCGGCGGTTCGAGTCCGCCCGTCGCCTCCACTCGTCTTCGGTCGCCGCAAGGCGAAATCACATACGGGCGGTTAGCTCAGTTGGGAGAGCGTCTGATTGACGTTCAGGAGGTCACAGGTTCGATCCCTGTACCGCCCACCATTTTTGCAAGTGAAAGCACCGGTCTGAGAAGGCCGGTGCTTTTTGTGTTGCGCCCGGCATGGGCGCTGACTTGGCGGTGAGAGTCCACCATGAGCTGCAGGGTGCCGGGGCCGATAATCGGTGCGGTAACGGCGGGATGGTGCAGCGTCCAGGCCAGGGCCACCTTGGCCTCCTGCTCGCCGACTTCCCGACACAGCGTCGAGAAGGCCTCCAGTTGGTTGCGGCGGCGTGCCGCTCGCTCGGGGTTGCGGGCTGTCCGGGAGCCGGGTACCGCCGCGCGATCACTGGCGCCACCGTAGACGTTGGCGGTATCAGAGAAAGTGACGCCGGCGTCGAGGGCGGCGTCCATAATCCCGTAGGCTTCCTTCTCATCGGTGACGCCGCCGAAATTCAGCGTAGAATGCCCTGATGCGTCTTGCGCTTTCGAGCCAGGGATGCTGTGGCCTTCAGCCACGCTGGTAGGAGACCGGTGAGTCGCAAGAGAAGTACGCCGTATTGGATCTTGGGGGGTAACAGCAACCAGTGTCTGCCCACGCCACCCACCCCACGCCTTATCCGGATGTCCGTGAAAGGGCTCGGCAAGGTCTTCATCGCCGGGATCCTGGCGGAGATCGCTGACATTCGCCGTTTCCCAAACCACAACGCGGTCGCCAGATACGCCGGCCTTGCCTGGTCTCGTCATCAGTCGGGCACCTTTGAGTCTCAGAACACGCACCTCCTCCACACCGGCAACCGCTACCTGCGGTACTACCTGGTGGAAGCCGCCAACTGCCTCGCAGTGCACGATGCAAGTCTTTCAGCAGCAGGGTGACGGCGCTGCGGAGCAGGCGCTGAACGGGGGAAGGCCCATTGATCCTGGTCATCGACAACTACGACTCGTTCGTATACAACCTCGTGCAATACCTGGGCGTGTTGGGGGCTGAGACGCGGGTCTATCGAAACGACGCCATCCACCTTGAGGACATCGCGCCGATGAGCCCTAAGGCGATCGTGATCTCGCCGGGGCCAAGGAGCCCCAAGGACGCCGGCATCTCGGTTCCGCTGGTGAAGCGATATGCTGGGTTCTTCCCCATCCTGGGGGTTTGCCTGGGCCACCAGGCCATTGCCGAAGCCTACGGCGCCGTGTTGCGGCGCGCCGTCCGCCCGATGCATGGCAAGACGTCGCTCGTCTGGCACGACGGCACCGGCTGTCTGAGGGGATTGGAATCGCCGCTGGAGGTATGCCGGTACCATTCGCTCGCGGTGGAGGAGTCCACGCTCCCCGACGAACTCTTGGTCACCGCCAGGAGCGAGGACGGCGAGGTCATGGCTGTTCGACATCGCTGGCTGCCCGTGGAAGGCGTACAGTTTCATCCGGAGTCCATCTTCACGAACCGTGGCATGGACATCCTGGCAAACTTCCTGCATAGCGTCGACGCACACTACCTCACTGGCGCTGTCAACCAGCAGGTGCTGCAGCGCCAGGAGTCGGGAAGAGGGCATGGTGGTTGCGGGCCGTCGTTGTAGAGCGGTTTACGAAAAAGGTCGCGCCGGTAGACGTAGTTGACAGGCTGCCGCAAGAGCCCCACCGGTTTCTTCTGGAGAGCGGCGGCGGGCCCTCCGATATCTCTGTCTGGTCCTTCTTCGGTTACAGGCCCTTTCTGGTGTTACAGGCCTGGGGGACGACGGTCGAGGTGACCGACGCTTCGGGTACCGTCCGGAGGCAAACCAACCCCTTTGACGCTGTGGACGAGATTCTGCAGAAGTACCAGGTGGAAAGGGTCCCTGGCCTTCCTCCGTTTTGCGGTGGTCTCGTCGGGTACTTCTCTTATGATGCGGGCCGCTCTCTAGAGGACGGGGGCCGCTCCCTCGAACGACTGCCCGACACCGCGGTGGATGACCTCGGCCTGCCCGACGCCTATCTTTGCGCCTACGACGCCGTAGCCGCCGTCAACCATGTTACTGGCGAGATCACGGTCCTGGCCCTGCCGGTTCCCGGACGCGAGGAGGAAGGGCTGCGCACGGCCAGGGAGCTAGCCGCCTGCATTCAAGAGGCAGGTGAACGCCCGGGTACGGTCATGCAGGCCTATCCGGAGGTGGCGGTCCAGTCCAACTTTGCACCAGAAGACTATCGGAAGGCGGTCGCGCGGGCCGTTGAGTACGTGCACGCGGGGGACATCTTCCAGGTCAACCTGGCCCAGCGGTTCACGGCCGACCTGCCCCTGTCGCCGTGGGAACTGTACGTACGCCTGCGGGCGGTGAACCCCGCCCCTTTCGCGGCGTTTCTCGATGGAGGGGGTTTCCAGGTGGTTAGCGCCTCACCGGAGCGGTTTCTACTCGCGACCCCGACGCCGGGCGGGGTCCGGGTGGAGACCCGGCCGATCAAGGGAACGCGCCGCCGCGGCAGCAATCCAGCGGAGGATGCAGCCAATCGCCGGGAATTGGAGGAGAGCCCCAAGGACCGCGCGGAGTTGTACATGATCGTCGACCTGGAGCGGAATGACCTTGGCCGGGTGTGCCAGTTCGGCACGGTGAAGGTGCCCGACCGGCGGCGGATCGAAACCTATCCGACGGTGTTCCACACGGCGGCGACGGTGGAGGGCACGCTTCGGCCCGACGTGTCCCCGGGCCGGCTGCTGAAGGCGGCATTTCCCGGCGGCTCGATCACCGGGGCGCCCAAGATCCGGGCCATGGAGATCATCGAGGAGCTTGAGGGGCTTCGGCGCGGCGTCTATTGCGGGTCGCTGGGGTACCTGTCCTTTACCGGTGAACTCGACCTGAACATCGTGATCCGAACCATGGTCTGCCAGGACGGCAAGGTCTACTTCCATGCCGGTGGCGGGATTGTGGCCGATTCCGACCCTGAGGCTGAGTACCAGGAAACGTTGGACAAGGCGAAAGCGCTCATCAACGCGTTGCTTGGCAAGGAGATGTAAGGGGGAACAACAGCCATGCTCATGTGGATGAGCCAACCGACGCCCGGATTGGTACCCGTGCGGGAGGGGAAGGTCAGCCCGCTCGACAGGGGCCTGCTGCTGGGGGATGGCTTGTTTGAGACAGTGTGGGTGTGTGGTGGGCGCGCCCCGCTGCTTGTCTGGCACTGTGAGCGATTGGAAGAGGGGTGCCGGCTCCTCGGCTTCCCGGTTCCGCCCTGGGACCTGGCGGTGCTGATGGCGGAAGTAACCGCCGCGAACGGGTTGACCGGGCACGGGTTCGTCCGCGTTACCTTGACGCGTGGGAGTGGCCCGCGCGGATACGCGCCACCGCCCAATCCAGAGCCGCTGCTCATGGTGCAAGCCGGCCCGTGGTCACCCGTCGCACCGGACCGTGCATTGCGGGTCGGGCTGGCCCCATGGCCGCTGCCGTTCCACCCAGTGCTGAGCAGGGTCAAGCACACCTCCCGGCTGCTGCAGGTTCTGGCTCGGATCGAAGCGGACCGGCTGGGACTCGACGATCTTCTTTGGCGCGACGCCGGAGGCCGTCTGGCCGAATCGATTGCCAGCAATCTGTTTTGGACTCGGCAGGGGGTTGTGTACACGCCGGCGTGCGAGACGGGCTGCCTGCCAGGGGTGGGGCGGCGGTGGGTCATGGCCCGCCGCGACGTTCAGACCTGCCTGGAACCGCCGGCGACACTGGAAGAGGCCGATGAGGTGTTCTTGACGAACGCTCTGACGGGTCCGGTTCCGGTAAGGGCTGGGTTGGGCAGAACCTGGCCGGCGCCCGGGCCGGTTACCAAGAAGCTGCAGCAGGAATGGTTATCCCTGAACGCATAAGAAAGCGAAACTTGTGATGAGGGAGGGGTAGGCCCTTGAGTGTTACACCGGTTACCGGTAGAACCGACTTGTGATATTGTCCCACGGGCGAAAGAGTCCTCACCGACATCGGCATCGGGGGGGACTCTTTGGTGTAACATCTCCTTTGGAGATGACATAAGCTGTTAACGCATAAGCCCTGTCACGGGCCATGGAGCCCTTCATATCAGGGCAGTCGCAAGGGAGGTGAATCCTGTGTCCGACGAAAGACTCAGAGGAGATCTCGTTCAGAACGGGGGGTTCGAGCAAGGGCTGACGGGCTGGACCACAACCAATGTGGGCCTGGAGGACAGGTCCTATGCCCACGAGGGGCTCCTCATCGCGGCGATGGGCAAACCGGATGGTAACCTTGCCCTGGCGTCCATGTATCAAGACGTCCCAGTCAGGCCGGGCCGCTTCTACAAGCTGTACTTCTTTGTCGCGGGAGTGGCCATCGATCCGGCTGACCTGACCGTTGACGTCCGGTGGCTGAGCGACACTGGCGGAGACCTCGGAACCGGGCTGCCGTCTCCCAGTCCTCTCTTCGTCCCCAACGCAACGATCGGTGCGGCCGGTGCGGGCGAGTGGAAGTGGGTTGCGGTCTACGCCAACGAGTCCCCTTACAATGCAGTTCAGGCGCGTATCAGTTTCAACAAGGCCATCGGCCTGGTCGTCATCAACTACCTTCTGATTGACGACGTGGTCTTCGCCGACCAGTCCTGAGCAGCAGGAACATTGGGGTCAAGGGAGGTGTCGCAGATGCCAGGACCCAAAGGAAATCTGGTGAAGAACCCCGGCTTTGAGCTGGGGCTCCAGTTCTGGGAGATTCCAGTGACGCTGAATGACCTCACCACAAGGAATGTGGACATTCGCGACAATGTCAACGCTCACAGCGGAAACGCCGCCGCCGCCCTCGGATCGAACAGCAGCACCGACCCGGCCGCTATCTTCCAGGACGTCCGCGTGGCCGAAAACCGTTTCTACGAACTGCACTTCCACGTGGCCGGGACGACTCTTCCCCCCAACGCCGACCTCATCGTCGAGGCGCGGTGGCTGAGTAAGCACAAGAACGACCTCGGCCCCGGGCTCAACATCTTCGTCCCGGGGGAGACCATCGGCAATGCCGGCAATGGGGAGTGGAGCCCCCATGCCCGGCTCACCAGCGAATCCCCTGAGCATGCCGCCTATGCGCGGCTCAGTTTCACCCGTGGCGAGGGCATCATCAACGAGCTGGTGCTGGACGACGTGTTCTTCGCCGACCAGTCCTGACCGGTATCACAAGTCTTCGGTGAGCAAGGGAGGTGTATACGCGTGGCACATCCAAAGGGCAACCTGATCGTCAACGGGGGGTTTGAAACCGGAACGGTGGGCTCGCCCCCGCCGTCGCCCTGGATTTCCAGTAACGTTGAAATCGTGGACAGTACGCAGGCGCATACCGGCACGCAGATCGCCTCGCTGGGCGAGACCACTCCGGCGGATCCGGCCTTCCTCTTCCAAGACGTGACCATTGCGCCGGGTCGGTTCTACGAGCTGACCTTTCACGTGACGGGGACGGTGTTGGCTGCTTCAGCCGGCCCCATCCGGGCTGAGGTGCGCTGGCTCAATGCTGATGGGCGAGATCTGGGTTCCGGCCTCAGCGCCTTCGTTTCGGGAGGCAACACGGGAACTGCCGTGAACGGCGAATGGCTGGCGGTCTTCGAACTGACGGGGAAGTCTCCCCCGGACGCCGCCAGGGCCAGGATTCTCTTCAGCCGTTCCGACACACTCCCGCCCATGCTTCTGGACGACGTGCTCTTCGCCGACCAGAGCTGAGGTCCGCCCTTCCGCGAAAGCCGCGGCCGTCGCTTCCAGTAGCTTGACAACGCCCTTCATCAGCGTGGTTCCAAAGAAGGGGAGCAGCTGCGCCACGTGGGCTCAGCTGCTCTTCGTTGGATTGGCTCAAAATCGGCGCGACCCTGGATAATGTTGCAGGAGCAGCGCGTCGAATCATTTCATAAACTAGTTATGTAAAGGGCATGGAAGAGGTGTGAGGGTGGCGAGACGGTGCTCATTGCCTGACGGTGAAGAGCGGTGGCATCAGAGGTGTGGCAGATGAAGATCTTGTTGGTTACCTATTGGACCCTCCCACACGTGGGCGGCATCAACAGCTACGTTGAGGTCATGAAGTCCGGGCTGGAGGCGTTGGGCCATCAAGTGGACGTGTTTGCCCACGGGCCCGGAAAGACGTTCTTCCACTTGACGGATGGCAGCCGCATCATCGACAAGGCCCCTTTGATCACGCTGGCCCGTCGAAGGATCGAGGCCTTCTGCCGGATGTACGCGCCGCGGACGACATCCTTGGCTCGGCTGCACGAGGTTGAGCGCTACAGCCTGGAACTCGCCGCCGTGGCCCTTGACCTGAGGCGATACGACATCATCCACGCCCAAGATGTCATTGCCACCTATGCCCTGTCCCGGGTGCGTCCCCGGCGCGTGCCCCTCGTGGCTACCATTCACGGCCCGCTGCTACGGGAGAGGCTGCTCAAGGCGCCGCTCGGGGAAAAGAACCGGAGGTACCTCGCTTTGGAAGAGAGGCTGGGCCTTCTTGCCGCCGACCGAGCGATTACCCCGTCCCACTGGCTGAAGGCGACGTTGGCGAAGGACTACGCCTTGACCCCGGGGGCGATCACGGTCATCCATACCGGGCTGAACATCGACCTGTTTCGGCAGCGTGCCGCTTTAGGGCCGAGAACCGTGCCGGACCGCGGAAACCGGAAGGTCATTCTGTGTCCAGCCCGCTACACGCCGGTGAAAGGGCAAAGGTACCTGCTTTCTGCCCTGAGCCTGTTGTGCCGTCGACGCCGGGACTTTGTGTGTTGGCTTGCGGGGGATGGGCCCAGTCGCCGCGTTCTCGAAGAGCAGGCGCGCCGGCTGCGGCTGGGGCAGCACCTGGCATTTCTGGGCGCGCGGCATGATGTACCAGCGCTGCTCTCCGTAGCGGATATCGTCGTCCTCCCCTCGTTGCTTGAAGGAGGGGTACCTTACGCGGTCCAGGAGGCGCAGGTGGCCGGCAAGCCGGTCGTGGCTTCACGGGTGAGTGGGCTGACGGAGATCGTAGAGGACGGGCTGACGGGGTTGCTGGTCAAGCCCCGCAGCGCAGAGGCCCTGGCGTCGGCTCTTGACCGACTGCTCGGCGATCACGTTCTTCGCCAAGAAGTAGGGGCCAGGGCAAGGACCTGGGGCCAGGACCGGTGGAATTCGATGCGGATGATCGCTGAGACGACGGCCGTCTACCATGAGCTCCACCGCGGGGAGGGTCCGAGTTGGCCACACGCATAGTGCGCGCCCGCCGGCAGCGAGTGCCGGCAGCGAGGCCGGCATCGGCCGGCAGGCGGATGCCGGTTGTCAGGCGGTCGGGGGTTGTCAGACGGTCACGGGTTGTCAGGCGGGTTATCAGACGGTCGGGGGTTATCAGGCGGTCACGGGTTGTCAGGCGGGTGCCCGTTACCAGACGGACCGTGGTTGTCAGGCGGGTCCCGGTTGCCCGGCCGTTGCCGCTCAGGCTGCGCCCGCCCGAGCTGCCAAAAAGTGTCATCGGTGTCCTTCCACCTGACTACCGGATCCCCGACCCCAGGTTTTGCGCGGCGCTGAAGGAAATCTATTCCGGCGCAGGCAGGAGAGCCGCCCGCAGGGGGCGCGTGGGGCTACGTCCTGCACGCAGGAGAAGGTAGGGCCAAAGTTGAACTGGCATGTGATCCGAGCCGTATCGGCCAAGCCCCAGGGTTACGTCTGGGAGGTCAGGGAAGAACCGCCCGCCGGAGGGGCCGGAGCCTCGCCCAGGGGAGCCCTGCGACACGGGTTCTTCAAGTTCACCACGCCCAAAAACCACTATTGGGGTGGGCCGGCCGCCGCCAACGAGTTGATCGCTGCAGGTTTGGCGCGCCTGGTTGGCCTCGACGCGGCCGATGTCGTTCCTGCCCGCATCGAAGGGCACCTGGGCGCGGTGTCCCTGGTTCGTCCGGCGGCCCATCTGGTGGGTTGGCGGGAACTGTCCAAGACAGTACAGGGGAATGTCCGCCGCCACATTGCCAACGCGCACCAATTTCGGCTCATGCTGGCTTTTGACGTCTGGGTCCTGAATATTGACCGCGCCACGGGCAAGAACATCATCGCCTACAAGGAGACCGTGGGATCGCCGTGGCGGGTGTATTTCATCGACCATGGCCACACCCTGCATGGCAACTACGACCGGTGGCGGTGGGGCGGGCCCCCCCATGCTCGTTTCTGGAACGATCTCTGGCGCTATTATGGTGTGCCCTCAGGCGTTGGCCGATACCTGACAGCCTACCGTCAGGTGGAACCGTACGTCCGGCGCATCGCGGCGATCACGCGGGAGCAGATTCGAAGAGAGGTCCGTGCCGTTCCTTCGGGACTTCTTACCAGGGACCAGGCGGACCTGATCGAAGACCTCCTGCTTTGGCGACAACGCCGGGTGGCGTTCATCCTCCGGCGCTGGTTTGGGTGGCAAGCGCGCCAGAGGAGGCAGCGACCAAGGCGACGCTAGACCACCTTTTCTGGGGGTGTAAATGTGGACCGGCAAGGGATGCTCAAGCGGCTGGGGGACCAGTCCTACGATCTACTGATAATCGGCGGCGGCATCACCGGCGCCGGGATTGCGCGCGAGGCCGCCCTGCGCGGGTTGCGGGTGGCCCTGGTGGAGGCGCGGGACTTTGCCTTCGCCACCAGCAGCAGGTCGACCAAGTTGATTCACGGTGGCCTGCGCTATTTAAAAACCCTTGAGTTCCGCCTGGTGCGGGAATCGGTGGTGGAGCGGCAGCACTTGCTTCGTATGGCGCCGCACCTGGTGAAGGCTACGCCCTTCCTCTTTCCCGTGTACGAAGGGGACCCCGACGGCCTGTTTATGCTGAACATGGGCCTGACACTGTACGACTGGTTCGCCGGCAGCACCAACCCCATCCCGCACCGCATGCACAAGACGCGCAAGGTGCTGGCGCTGGAACCA
>JAMDAP010000062.1 GCA_023484675.1 Bacillota bacterium | reverse complement strand
GGGCCGCAAGACGGACCCGGGTCCTCATTTCGCCTGGCGGCGGCTGGATGCCCATACGGCCTGACTGGCGGGCCTGCATCGGCCTGGCCGCGCTGATATTGCTTGCGAGCTGCGCGCCGACCCTCAGTTGGCGAAGGTCCCCATTATCCTGATCTCCGCCAACCCAAACCTGGGTCGTCTGCCGGCGTCGGAGCAGGTTCAGGGCCTCCTGGTCAAGCCCTTTGACCTGGATGAGCTCCTGACCGTGGTGAAGCAGAACCTTGGGAGGCAGGAACCCGCACCCTGAAAACGACTGCCGCGGCCATCGCCATGAACGGGGAGGCGACCGCCACCGCGACCAGTTGGACCAGATCCAGCAGATGTTTCACCAGCCAGGGGACCGGGGGCAGAGCGGTGTCGAAGGGAACGCCGTACATCGACCAGAAGGTCAGGGCCTGAAGACCGAGAAGAGCGGTAATGGCCAGGGCTAGATGCAGGCCGGGGATGCCGCCGCCCGGAGGGCGCCTGGATTCGCCTGCGGCGGTAGCCGCGGAGCGGGCCGCCGCTGCCCAAAGACCGGTGAGGACGGCTGCCGCCACGGCCGCGGAGGCGGATTCGAGGGCCCTCTGTTTGAAGAAAGCCGTGTAGGGGGCGGTGCCGAACCGGCTCAAGCTGAAGGTGAGCCCATGCTGCGGCGCAAAGGGGCCCACGTGCCACGGGCCCAGGAACAGAGCGTAGTAGACGGCAAAGTAGATGAGCGCGCCGGCCAGGACACCGCGGCCGTAGGGCTGGCGTCCGAGCAGCAGAAGGTAGAGCGCAAGCAGGAGACCCAGGCCGCCGGCCCAAGGCAGACGGCCCTTCACCTGCAGCCACCAGTGGTAGCGTTGAGCGTTCGCCGCGCTTTTCTGGAGTTCCCTCACATAGCCGGCCGCTGCAGCCGGGTCTTGAGGCAGCGTGGCGGGCGTCTGCAATTGCCCTCCCATCCGGTCCACGAGGGAACGGAGGAGGGTGGTTTGCCTCTCCGCCTCCAGCCGCGCCACGGCCCTGGCGCCGTCCGGGCTGGGGAATGCCAGCATGTCCAGCAGTGCCGTTCCGGTGGCCGAGGCTGGTGAAGGCAGGCCGAGCAGGGCGGCCACGGTGGGTGCCAGGTCTCGCTGCCGCCCCTGGGTCATGAGCCCAGCGGTGATGCCCTTGCCTGCAGCCACCAGGGGCACCCGCACCACCTCTGGCTCGCTCCCCCCGCTGCCGCCGGCGGCCGTCAGGCCATGGTCCGAGGTCACCAACAATGTTGTGCCGGCCAGGTCCACGTGCTCCAGGAGCTGGGCCAAACGGGCGTCGGCCTGGGCGGCCGCCGCCTGGTAGGAGGGGCCAGTCCCGCCGTGGCGCCGGCCCGCCGCGGCGGTGTCGCTCAGGTACACCAGGGTCAGTCCGGCCTTGGCCTGCACCGCTGTGACGGCATGTTGAAACAAAGCCTCATCCGGCTCCGCCCCGCCCGCCGGTTCGAGGGCCGGCAGGTCGACAGAGCGGGGCAGCAGCTGGCCCCAGGTGTCGGGACCGGCCAGGGCCGTGGTGAGGCCCTGTGACTTGGCCTCGTCGAAGATCGTGTCGGCGGCGAGAGCGCGCACCGAGGCATCGGAGAGCTGCCCGTGAAGGTCGGGGTCCGTGCCGGTCAGCAGAGTGGCCCAGGTGGTGGTCGTTTCCGTTGGCGTATCTGCTACCAGGGTGCGGAAGGCCCCCCTCTGCCGCAGCAGGTTCAGCGTCGGCAGTTCGAGGGCGGTGTCGCTTCGCAGGCCGCCGATAATTACCACCACCAGGCGCGAGGTCAGGGCGGTGGCCGGTGCTGTGGCAGCCGCGCCAGGGGTCGCTGGAGCGGCGGCGCTGGCCGGCGGCTGGTAGGTGAGCCAGGATTGGACGGTGGCTCGGCCGTTTCGCCAGGCGAGGAAGGCGGCGCCGGCCAGGAGCGCGAACAGAACGGCGAAGGCGGGCCAGCGTTTCAAGAAAGGCCTCCATAGAGACAAGATGTCGGTCCTTGAATGTTAGGCGCGGTTTGTGGCAAATCCTGCAGGAGATGGCGCAAGGAGTGAGGCCCCTGGGGGCGAATCTTACAGGCATGGATGCCTTTTCTTTGATTCAGGAAACGAAGGCCGGTAAGCTCCGGCCGGTGTACCTGCTCCATGGCAAGGAAACGTTTTTGCGGGACCGGGCCTTTGCTGCCATCCGCCGTCAGGCGGTGCCGGCGGAATTGGAGGCGCTTAACGTCTCGGTGTTTGACGGTGTCGACGCACCCCTGGAGACTGCCTTGGAGTTGGCGCAGACGATGCCCTTTCTGGCGCCCTACCGGGTGGTGGTGGTCAAAGATTCCCCCCTCCTGGTCGCCCGGCGCGGCAAGGCGGTGCAAGGCAAGACCGAGCAGGGCACGGGCCAATCGGCAGAAGGGGAAAGGGAGGCGCCTCCCGATAACGGAGCGGAGGCAGCCTTGTTGCGCTACCTGGAGCACCCCTCATCCACGGGCGTGCTGGTCTTCCTGGCTGGGGAAGGGGTGGACCGCCGGCGCCGGGCGTACAAGGCGCTGGCCGCCAGCCATACGGTGGTGGAGTGCCCGCCGCTGCGCGATCAGGAGATGGTCATGTGGCTGCGCGACCGCAGCCGGGAGCTGGGCAAGAGCCTGGAACTCCGGGCGGCCCAGGAGCTGGTGCAGCGCATCCCCTCCGACCTGGCCCTGGCCGACAACGAGCTGGCCAAGCTGGTCGCCCATGCCGGCGACGGGCCGTCCATTGGCGTGGCCGAGGTGAATCAGGTGGTCGCCGGAGTGCCGGAGAGCAACATCTTTGAACTGATGGGCCATATCAGCAGCAAGAGACGGGCCCAGGCTCTGGCCCTCCTGGAGCAGATGCTGCGCGAGGGAGAACCGGCGCCTCGCCTGCTGTTCATGATCGCCCGGCAGGTCCGGCTCCTGATGACCGTGAAGGTACTGGCGGAGCAGGGGCAGGGGCCCAAGAGCATGGAGCAGAGGTTGCACCTCTTCCCCTCGGCGGTTCGGTCGCTGTTGGAGGCGGCCAGGGGCTTCACCCGGGGAGAGCTGGTGGCGGCCCTGGGCAAGGTGCTGGAGGCCGACATGGCGGTCAAGACCAGCCAGGGAGACCCCGGCCTGGTGCTGGAACTGCTTCTCGTCGAGCTCAGCCGTTGAAAAGGAAAAAGCCCCGCGGCGGGCGATTCCCGCGCGGGGCTCTGTTGTCGATCTGCGTGTTAGGCCTTGCTGGCAATACGCTTTGCCAGCCGCGCCTTCTTCCGGGCCGCCGTGTTCTTATGCAGAACACCTTTGGAGACAGCCTTGTCGATGAGGCTGGCTGCCTGGCGGTAGGACGCCTCCAGGGCGGCGTTGTCGCCGGCGGAAAGGGCTGCTTCCACCTTGCGGGTTGCCGTCTTGACCGAAGTCTTCACCGCCTGATTGCGCAGGGTGCGAATCTCAGCCAGCCGAGCCCGCTTGATGGCCGACTTGATGTTGGCCACCGGAAATCACCTCCTGTCCCCAAAGTCACGACCACAATAATACCATGTCCTGGCTTGACAGGCAACCCCAAGGTATTCCGCGATATCTAGCAATAGCTGGCGAAGATGGCTGCATAGAGGCAGCCGGCGTCGGACACCCTAGACGGCGAAGGATGTCCCAATGTTGGGGGGTGTAGCTGTGCTTGGTGCCGTTATCCGCTTCATCGTTTCGGCCCTGGTCCTCCTCTTCGTTGGTTACGTGGTGCCAGGCTTCCGCATCTTTGGCTTCTGGAACGCCCTGATCGCCGCCATTGCCATCGCCGTGGTGGGCTACCTGGTCGAAGCGATGCTGGGGCGTCGGGTGACGTCGGGGACGCGGGGCGCCGTCGGCTTCCTGACTGCCGCCGTGGCGATCTATGTGGTTCAGTTCTTGATTCCCACCATGCGGGTCAGCCTCCTCGGCGCACTCCTGGCTTCAGCCGTGATCGGGATCATCGACATGTTTGTTCCAACCGAACTACGGTAAACTGAGGGCTCGACCCAAAATCCCAGCCGGCCGGCTGGGATTTTTCTGTCCAAGCCGTCCCCGAATGTCTCGGGCTGGAGCGCATATACATGGGTTGTACACGGGGCGGTGAGCGGCATGCGCAAGCGGTGGAGCTGGTCCGGTGGCTGGTGGCCGCGCCTTCTTGGCAGCCTGGACTGGAAGGTCATAGCGGCCTACGGTGCGGTCCTGGGCGCCCTGGCGGTCGTGCTGGTGGTGCCCACTGGCGGCACGGGACCGGCGGTGCCGGCCCTCGCCCAACCAGGGGGATTGGGACCGGGGGGACGGGGGGATGCGGGTTCTCCCCCAAACAGCCAAAGCGTCAGCTGGTTCTGGGCTCCCAAGGGCACCCTGGAACTCCTGCGTTCCTCCCTCGTCGCGGGCATGCCGGCCCTCGGCTGGGTAAATGAGGAGGTGGCGCCGGCGGGGCGGGCTGCGCCGACACCCACCGGCCCCGGGCTCTGGCTCAAGCGCATCCTGGGGGTTAACCCATTCGACCCGCGCTCACTGCTGGCGGCGGAGATCCCGGGCATGAAGGACCCCGGTCCGGCGGAACGCGGCGAGAACGGTGAGGGCAGCAAGCCGGCGGCACCGCCGCAGGCCGAGGCGGACGTGACCAACCCGGCGCCGGTCGTGACCGGCAAGGACCCGCTGGTGGCGATCTATCACACCCACGCCTATGAGTCCTATGCCAGCGAAGTGGGCCTTCGGGATGGCGCTCCCCTCAGCTACGCCAGCAGCAATGACAACGCCAAGAACATCGTAGCGGTGGGGGCCAGGATGGCTCAGGACCTGGCGGCCAAGGGCGTCCCGGTGGTTCACTCCGAGGCTCACCACGGCCCGCAGGTCGGGGCCTACGTGCGGTCGCGCCGGACCGCCCAGGAGATGCTGAAAGAGTATCCTTCGGTGCAGGTGCTCCTGGACCTGCACCGCGACTCCCAGCCCCGCGCTCTGACGACAACCACCGTGGGCGGCAAGCCGGCTGCCAAGATCATGATCGTCGTAGCCAAGGGCTCGCCCAGCCTGAAACAGCCTTACTACCCGAAGAACCTGGAGTTTGCGGAACGCGTCAAGGCCGAGGTGGACCGCCGCTATCCCGGGATCATGCGTCCGATCTATCAGGAGCCGGCACGCTACAATCAAGACCTGCTGCCGGGGGCGATCCTTTTCGAAATGGGCGGACCGGAGAACACGCGGGAAGAGATCAATCGTTCCGTCGACCTTTTCTCGGCGGTGTTGGCCGATATCCTCCGGCAGGGCCGGTTCCCGCGGCCGCCCAAGGCGCCTGCCTCCTGACGCATCACTCCGCCTGCCGGCTGCCGCTCCGCGTGGCAAGTGAGCCGTTCCTGACTGACTGGCCAGGCTGGGCTGAAAAGCCCGGTCTGGCTTGTGTTATAATAAATAGTCGATTTTGGAATGCCCCGGCGGCCATTGCTGCAACGCCGGTGGCACCATCGCGGAGGGAGTTCAGGCACAGATGACCGGCTCGAAGCGGGAGCGCATCCGCAACTTCTGCATCATCGCCCACATTGATCATGGCAAGTCCACCCTGGCCGACCGCCTGCTGGAAATGACCGGCACGGTGGCGGAACGGGATATGGAGGAGCAGTTGCTGGACCAGATGGACCTGGAGCGCGAGCGCGGCATCACCATCAAGATGCAGGCGGTGCGCCTGGACTACCAGGCCCGGGATGGGCAGACCTATCAGCTCAATCTCATCGACACCCCAGGGCACGTGGACTTCACCTACGAGGTCTCACGTTCCCTTGCCGCCTGCGAGGGCGCGCTGCTGGTCATAGACGCCGCCCAGGGCATCGAAGCGCAGACCCTGGCCAACCTCTACCAGGCCCTGGACGCTGACCTGGAAATCATCCCCCTCATCAACAAGATCGACTTGCCGAGCGCCGATCCGGAGCGCGTCAAGCGGGAGATCGAGGAGATCATCGGCCTGCCCGGCGACGAAGCCCTGCTGGTGTCGGCCAAGACGGGGCAGGGTGTGGACGAGGTCCTCGAGGCCATTGTAAAACGGGTTCCGCCGCCCCAGGGCGACACTTCAGGGCCCCTGCAGGCACTGATCTTTGACTCTCACTTCGACTCCTACAAGGGCGTTGTGGCCTACGTGCGGGTCATGCAGGGGTCCATCGATCTGGGCACCCGGATCCGCATGATGGCCTCAGGCAAGGAGTTTGAGGTCACCGACCTGGGCTATTTTCGGCCCAAGCTGGTGCCGGCGGAGCGGCTGACGGCGGGAGAGGTGGGTTTCCTGGCCGCCAGCATCAAGAACGTCCGGGACTGCCACGTTGGTGACACCGTCACCCAGGCCGGCCGGCCCGCCGCCGAGCCCCTGCCTGGCTATCGCAAGGCCACGCCCGTGGTATTCTGCGGCCTCTACCCGGTGGAGACTTCGGACTACGAGAACCTCCGGGACGCGCTGGAGAAGCTGCAGCTCAACGACGCCGCCCTCTCCTTTGATCCGGAGACCTCGGTGGCTCTGGGGTTTGGTTTCCGCTGCGGCTTTTTGGGCCTGCTGCACATGGACGTGGTGCAGGAGCGGCTGGAGCGGGAGTACGGCCTGAACCTGATCACCAGCGCCCCCAATGTGGTCTATCGCGTGGCGCTGACCAGCGGTGAGGAGCTGATGGTGGACAACCCGGCCAAAATGCCCGACCGGACCGTGATCCGGCAGGTGGAGGAGCCCTATATCAAGGCCACCATCATCACCCCTTCGGCCTACGTGGGGTCGATCATGGAGTTGGCCCAGGACCGGCGCGGCGCCTACCAGTCCATGGAGTACCTGGACGCCCGGCGCGTCACTCTGCACTACTTGCTGCCGTTGTCCGAGATCATGTACGACTTCTTCGATCAGCTCAAGTCCCGCACCCGCGGCTACGCCTCCTTCGACTACGAGCTGGAAGGCTATCACGAGGGCGATCTGGTCAAGATGGACATCCTTTTGAACGGCGAGCCGGTGGATGCCCTGTCCTCCATCATCCATCAGGACAAGGCCCAGACGCGTGGCCGCGCCCTGGCCCAGAAGCTGCGCCAGCTCATTCCCCGCCAACTCTTTGAGGTGCCGGTGCAGGCTGCCATCGGCAACAAGGTCATTGCCCGCGAGACCATCCCCGCCCTGCGCAAGGACGTGCTGGCCAAGTGCTACGGCGGCGACATCAGCCGCAAGCGCAAGCTGCTGGAAAAGCAGAAGGAAGGCAAGAAGCGCATGAAGCAGGTGGGGTCGGTGGAGATCCCCCAGGAGGCCTTCATGGCGGTGCTGAAGATCAATGAGTAGCAAGGCGCTGGCCGTTTACGTCCACATCCCTTACTGCGCCCGCAAATGTGCCTACTGCGACTTTAACTCCTACGACCGTTTCGGCGAGGACCAGGTGGAGCGGTACCTGAGGGCCCTGGAGCGGGAGATGGAGCTGGCGTCCGGGCACCCTGACGTGGCCGGCCGGCCGGTCACCTCGGTCTTTGTCGGGGGAGGTACCCCGACCATCCTCAGCGGCGAGCAGCTGGCAGGCCTCCTGCACCGGCTGGGGCAGCTCTTTCCGCTGGCGGCCGGGGCCGAAGTGACCAGCGAAGCCAACCCCGGCACCGTCGACCGGGCCAAGCTTGAAACCATGCGGGAAGCGGGTTTCAACCGGCTGAGCCTCGGCGCCCAGGCCTTGCAGGACCGCCTTCTGGAGCGGCTTGGGCGCATTCACCGGGCCGGCGAGGTGGAGGAGAGCGTGACGGCGGCCCGTCAGGCCGGCTTCACAAACATCAACCTGGACCTCATGTACGGCCTGCCGGAACAGACTCCGGCCGACTGGGAAGAGACGCTCCGCTGGGCCTTGGGCCTGCACCCGGAGCATGTCTCAGCCTATAGTCTCATCGTTGAGGCGGGAACGCCCTTCGCGGCTCTGCACCAACGCGGCCTGCTGCCCCTGCCGGACGAGGACCTTGAGGCAGCCATGGACGAGACGGCCCTGGCCTGGCTGGCAGACGCCGGCTATGAGGCCTATGAGGTCTCCAACTACGCCCGGGACGGGTTTCGCTGCCGGCACAATCAGGTGTACTGGCACAACGAGGAGTACCTCGGCCTGGGTGCCGGGGCCTTCGGCTACCTGGCGGGAGAACGCTGCTGGAACCTCCGCCGGCCTCAGGACTACGCCTCGGCTTTGCTGACCGAGGACCGTCTGCCGGGGGAGGGGTCGGAGCGGCCGGACAGGGCCACCAGCATGGGCGAGACCATGATGCTGGGCCTTCGGCTGACCGAGGGCGTGGAACTGGAGCGCTTCCGACGACGGTATGGGCAAGACCTGACCGAGGTCTACGCCGACCCGGTGGCGCGCCTGGTAGGACTCAGGCTACTGGACAGGACGCCTGAGCGCCTGCGTCTGACCCCACGGGGGCGTCAGGTAGGCAACCGCGTTTTCGCCGAGTTCCTGCCCGCCCAGTAAGGAGTTGATTCCCCTGGTTACCTACATTTTGCTGTTCCTCACCGGCATCATCGCCGGCATCTTTGGCGCCGCCCTTGGCCTTGGCGGCGGCGTGATCATGATCCCCATCCTGACCCTGATCTTTCACGTTCCCATGCACACCGCCATCGCCGCCAGCGTCGTGGCCGTCATCGCCACCTCCAGCGCCGCCGCCATTCACTACGTCTCCGACCGTCTGTCCAACATCCGTTTGGGCATGACCCTGGAGATTGCCACCACGATGGGCGCCATCATCGGCGGCCTGCTGGCGGCCCACTCGCCCGACCGCGTGTTGCGCCTGGTCTTCGCCGTGTTCCTGGCCTACACGGCCATCATCCTGGCGCGCGGCGGCGAACACCAAAGGGGCGGCAGAGCCGAGGTGGCGGTGAGCTTGGACAGTGGCGCCGGAACCGCCGCGGCCAAGGCAGGCTCCGACGACCTGGGGGCCTGGGGCGATCGCTTCCATGACCCCAGCCTGGGCCGGGAGGTCGCCTACAAGGTCCGCAACCTGCCCGCCGGGCTGGGCGCCTCGTTCATCGCCGGCAACCTGTCCGGCCTGCTGGGAGTGGGCGGCGGCCTGATCAAGGTGCCGGTCATGACCCTGCTGATGAACGTCCCCTTCAAGGCGGCGGCCGCCACGTCCAACTTCATGATCGGCGTGACGGCGGTGGCCAGCGCCTTTATCTACTACTCGGAGGGCCTGGTGAACCCGCTGATCACCTCCGCCGTGGCGCTGGGCGTGTTCGCCGGCGCCACCTTCGGAGCCGGTTGGGCGCCCAAGCTCTCCTCCCGCCTGCTGGTGCAGGTTTTCTCCGTTGTGCTGGTGGCGGAGGCCTTGTTGATGTCGGCGCAGGCCCTGGGCCTGCCCATTCGTTAGGGTAGGGGGTGGCATCGTGAACGAACTTCTGAGCCGGGTCCTGAAGACCGGCCTTTACCTGAGCCTGATCGTCATGGCCCTGGGCATCGTTCTGGTCGTGACGCAGCACCCGGCGCCAGCCGACCTGCGTGCTTTGCGCCTGCCTGAGTTGTTTGGTGGGCTGGTGCGGGGGAACGGCGTGGCGGTGCTCGACCTTGGCCTGGTGCTGCTGATGCTGACGCCGGTGGCGCGGGTGGTGGCGGCCCTGTTCGGCTACACCGCCGAACATAATCGCCTCTTCGCCTACATTTCCGGCGCCGTCCTGCTGGTGCTGACGGCCAGCTTCCTCATTTCGATGTTTACCGGTATCGTGGCGGGGTGAGCAGCCACCTGGCTCCATGGTCGGCGCTGCTGCGCCGGTTCCGTTTCCTTGACACTCTCCCGGGCCGATGGTATTTTTTTAGATGGACTTAGCACTCCATCGAGGAGAGTGCTAACACCTGACCGCGGCAGGCGTGATGATCGTCGCGGCCATCGCCACGGGGCGTCCACCAGCTTGGTCCCGCCGGAGGGGGTCACTCCCGTGCCGATGGACGAGCGAAAAGAAAAGGTGCTCCAGGCCATCATTGAGGACTACGTGGCCACGGCCGAACCGGTAGGTTCCCGCACCCTCGCCCGCAAATACCGGCTGGGGGTGAGCCCGGCCACCCTTCGCAACGAGATGGCCGACCTGGAGGAGCTGGGTTACCTGCAGCATCCCCACACGTCGGCGGGCCGTGTCCCGGCGGACAAGGGCTACCGCTACTACGTGGACAGCCTGATGGAATCCCGGCAGGTCACTTCGGAGGAGGAGACGCGCATCGCCGCGGTCTTCAGCCGGCGCCTGACGGAAATCGATCAGGTTCTGCGCGAGACGACCCGACTCTTGTCGGAGACCACGCGCTATTCCTCGCTGGTGGTGGGGCCTAAGGTTGGCCACACTTCGCTGAAGGGTGTCCGCCTGGTGCCCCTGGAAGAGGGGAAGGCCCTGCTGATCGTGGTCACGGACGCGGGTTTCGTCGAGGACCAGGTCATTGACGTGCCGGTGGAAGTAACCCTGATGGAGCTTCAGCGCATTTCCGGCCTGCTCAATGAAACCCTGCGCGGGCAGTCCATCCACACCCTCAGCCACGAT
>JAMDAP010000024.1 GCA_023484675.1 Bacillota bacterium | reverse complement strand
TCGTAACCGTCTTGCTCCACCAGCCGGATGCCCAATGCGGCCAGGACGTCCTTCAGCACCGGCATCTGAGCCCGCAGGTCGTCGGGCATGCCGGTGCGGTGAGCCTTGTACTCCGTGTATTCGGTGTGGCGGAAGGTGGGCGCGCTGCGGTCAAAGGCGACGCCCAGGTAGTCCGGCCGTTCCTGCTCCAGCAGGCGAAAGAGCATATTGAGAAAGCCCACCACCGCGTTGGTCGGCTGCCCCTTGGATGTGCTCAGGGGAGGCAGAGCGTAGAAGGCGCGGTTGGCCAGGCTATTGCCATCGATCAACATCAGCTTTTGGTTGCCGGACAAGCGTTACCACCTCAAAGCCTCATGTTCACCAGACCAGGGGACAATCCCTGCCGGCCCGGCACGCCGGCCGCACGGAGGCAAAGCAAAGGCCCGGCGCAGCCGGACGCCGCCCCGGACCCTGGTCCAACTCGCCGGCCACTCCTCTAGCGCAATTCGTAGGTCACGTGGACGCGGCCCCGCAGTCCGTAGCCGCTGCCCCGCGGCGCAGAGGGAATCGACGCCGATACGCCGGGAAGGCCCGGCACGGACGGCAGCCCGCTCAAGTACGAGCCTTCCTCGACCACAGGCTGCGACTCAACGCTGTGCACCCGGCCCAGGGTGCCACCGGCCGACCCGGCCAGCACCTTGGCCTTGGCCAAAGCATCCTTCATGGCCTGGCCGATGGCTTGAGATTCGGCTTGGTCACGCCGGCCTGCCACGTAGCGCGCCTCGGCCACCATGCCGCCCTGGCTGCCGGCGGCTCCGGCGATCTCGCTGAGCCGCGCCGGACCGGTGTCCCGCAGGATTACCTCCAGAAGGGTCACCCCCGTTGGGGCGCCACCAGGCAGTCCTGGCAGTTGGTAAGCGAGGTCGGACCGCAGGATGCGGATGTCATCCTTGGAGATGCCATGCGCCCGCAGGGCGGCGGAGACCTTGGAGACCTGATCCAGGGAGTTCTCCGGCGTTGTGGGCTGCAGGGGAACAGCGACCTCCAGCCGGATGTGGTCCGGCTTGAGGGCCACAAAGGCCTCCCCGGTGACGGCGAGGAACCGGCTGGCACGGGCTTCAGGCTGAGCCGCCACCACCCGCTGCCGCGGTCCGCCGATGAAAAGGCCTACCGCCACGATCAGCAGTAAGCCCGTCAACAGCAGCGATCCGGTTACTCTTCGTTCCATGCGCCCCACGCCCCCCGAGGCCTCAGGACTGTGTCTGAACGACGGTCACCCGTAGGGTGGCCATACGTGCCTGATCGTAGTACTGGGCGAGCTCCGACTGCTTCTCTTCAATCTGAGCTTCAATGCTCTTGAGCTGGTCGGAGGCGGCAAGCTGCTTCTCCTGGCCAAGCAGGCTGTCGATCTGCTGGCGCAGGGAGTTGACCTGACTGATCACGTCCCGAGGTCCGACCTCGTTGGTGCTAAGCGCCGGTCCGATGGCCAGAATGCGACTCTTGGCCTCCTGGTACTTGGCGGCGGGGACCCGGATTTCGTACATAGCTATGGGTGTGCCGTTATCCAGGCGCGAAGTGCCCACGCTCTTGAAGGTGCCGCCGAGGTCCTGACTTGCGATAACCAGCCGTTCCGTGGCGTCCGTAGAGCTGGCCTCAATCTGAATGTCCACCTGGTAGACCAGAAGCGGTCCCTGCGCGTCCGAAGGCGGCGGGGGCGTCACCGAGGACGGCTTCATGGCACTACCGCCGTTCTCGCCGGGCTGCGCGGCCACGCCCACGTTGTCAGGCGGGTTGGGGGCCGGCGGCTTAACACCGCTATCCTGCGGTGCCGTGCCGGAGTTCGGGGCAGTATCGCCACCTGTGGCCGGCTTGGTGGTTAGCTCAGGATTCCCGGTGTCCGTGTGCGGAGCCGGGCTGACCACCGACGGCCCAGGCCCTGGCTTCGGTTCGGGCGTGATGACCGGACCTATTCCGCCGGAAGTGGGCCTACCGCTGTCTGTGGGGCCAGGAACGTCCCCGGGCGTGTATTGCGCTACCAAGTTCGGCGGCACAACCGGCCGCAGTGTCTGCAGATAGTACGACCCGGCCGAGACCGCCATCACCGCAACGGCGGCAACTGCCGCCACCCAGCGGTTGGCGCTCCAGCGCGGGACATGCCTGACGACAGGCGCCAGCGGCACCACGGCTGCTGCCCGACCCGACGCCGCAGGGGCGGGAGCGGATGCAGCCTGAGCCGCGACCAGACGCCGGTGAAGCGAAGCGTGAAATCCCTCCGGGGGAACGACTTCTTCCAACGACGACAGGAGCGCCCTGACCTCATGCAGCTCGGCCAAACGCCCGCTGCAGGCAGGACACCCGCGCAGGTGTTTCTCCAGGGGCAGGGATTCATGGGATGGCAGCTCCAGGTCCAGGTACGCCGAAAGCACTTCCTGGGCCCGATCACATAACACCTGCCATCACCTCCCTTGCACCCTTCTGACGAATCTCGGACCGAAAAGTTCCAGTTCTGAGAGCTTTTTTTGGAGGGCGGTCCGAGCTCGGTTCAGACGGGATTTGACGGTTCCAAGGGAGAGTCCCAGGAAGTCGGCGATCTCTTGATAGGAGTACCCCTGGAGGTCGCGGAGCACGATGACCATGCGGTGCTCGTCCTCCAGGGCGTCGATGGCCACCTGGACGAAAGCCTGCAACTCCTTGCGGGCCAGGGCCTCCTCGGGCCCCTCGCCGGTGTCGGCCCACTGACGGGCCAGGTCGCCGCCGTCCTCGGCCAGAAACGTATCATCCAAAGAAGTCGCCCGCTGGCGTTTGCGGCGCCGCAGTTCGTCCAGGCAGGCATTGGAGACAATGCGGTACAGCCAGGTGGAGAAGCTGGAGTCGCCCCGGAAGTCCGGTAGCGAGGTATAGACCTTGAGCAGGGCTTCCTGGGCTACGTCGGAGGCGTCGTCATGATTGCCCGTCAGGCGATAGGCCAGGTTGTAGACCTTGCGCTCATAGGCGGCGACCAGCCGCTCAAAGGCCTCCACGTCGCCGGCCCGGGCCCGCGTCAGCAAGGCTTCTTCCTCGAAACTCACCCAGTCACCCCCCGCGGCAACCGCGGTACACCGTTCCAGATGCGCCCGCCTCGTTCACCCGTTCTTGGCCCACATATCAACCAGGCTGTAAAAGTTCCACGCGGCCCACCGCAAACCCTTGTTCAACCGTGCGCCAAAGCTTGTAGAAGTCGGTCCGGTATGGCAAAGGACGTCGTGGCCTGGCGCACTCAAGATCGACCGCGGCAGAACGATGGAAACCCTCTCGATACCGTGTCAAAGATAACATAAGTTCGGCACCGCGTCCAAGGATGGAAGGTCGCGCGCACCGTGCACTTGCTCCCTGGTGTCCCCGCATGGTATCATTAAAGACGGTCTCTGGCACCACGAACTTGTGCCGAAGTGGCGGAATGGCAGACGCGATCGACTCAAAATCGATTGGGGTTACCCCCCATGTGGGTTCGACTCCCACCTTCGGCACCAACTTCATCTTACGATGCGACGGAAAAAAGCGAGCCACCCAGTCCGGGGGGCTCGTTTCGTGTCTTGACCAGGCAGTGAAGCGCGGCCTGCCCTCTGCTGCGTGGCGGTCCCCAATGAGGTCTCATCTACGTTGCGCCGTGGCCGCGGTGCTCCATAACCCGGTAGTCGCCCGCTGTCAGGCGCACCAGCCGGGCCATCCCGACGATGCGGGAGACAATGCGGCCGCCCAGCTTCTCCTCCAGTTCCTCGGGATGGAGGTTGGTGGTGAACAGCGTGGGCTGGCGCCGGCGGTAACGGTGATCGATGACCAGAAAAAGCCGCTCCTGTACCCACTCGCTGACCCGTTCCGCCCCGATGTCGTCCAGCAGCAGGAGGTCGGCGCGCAACAAGGGCTGCAGAACGCGGTCCTCGCTGGCGGGGGCGCCGGCGTCGTAAGTCTGGCGCAGCCGTTGCAGCAGGTCGGGGACCACATCGGCGCGGACCGTCTGGCCGTATTGTTCTTGCACCTCGTTCAGGATGGCCGCGGCCAGACGCGTTTTACCAGAGCCGAAGCCGCCGGTGAAGAGAAGCCCCTCACCGATCTGACGCCGCTCCGGGAACTGGCGAACGAAGGACTCGGCCTCCGTCCAGGCCACCTCGGTTCCGGACTGCCGCTCGAAGTTGGCGAGGCGGCTGGCGGCGAAACGGTCGCCCAGACCGCCGGCCGTCGGGGCCGACCCAAGCTGCACAGACGCCGCCTGCTGCAGCTCCGCCTGCCTCTGTTCCCACTCAGTGATTTCGCAGTCGCAGCGTACCCTGGGGAGCCAGCGCACCTGGCCGGGACGGCCCGGCACCGGCAGAGGGATGGGCTCCAGTAGGCGGCCGCAGCGGCGGCAACGAACCGGTTCGGGACGGTGGTCCGTCAGGCGAAAAGGGCTGTCCTCCATGCTTCCGACCTCACCTACCCCAGTATCAGGTGATCATACTTGCCGCGCTTGGCCGGCTTCGCGGGAGACGCCGCGGCTCCTGACCCCAGCGGCGCCCCAGCTCCGACTCCGGAGGCTCCAGAGGCGGTCCCGGCAGCGGTCCCAGCCGCCCGCGGCGTCCCACGCGCCGGTCCCTGGCGGCCGGACCGGTAGGGCCGGCTTGCGCTCTCCCTCTCCGCCACAACCCGCTCTGCATCGTCAACCGTGCGCACGCCGTGCAGGCGCCAGCCGGAGAGCACCTTGTCGATGTAGGCGAAGGACGGCCGGGAGGCGTTGACGGTCAGGTCGCAGGCGCGCTGAATGACCTCGTCGGAAAAGCCCCACTCCCAGGTCCACTTGTGCAGGTAGTCCTTCTCCGGCTGAGTCAGCTTGCGACCAAGCCCGAGGTAGTGGATGATGCGGCTGTGGCGGCCCATCACCTCCTGGTCCTGTTGGCGCCGCCGGCGCAAATCCTCTACGCCCCGGACACCGTCGTCAAACCAGTTGCGGGCCACCGCGTTCATGTAGCTGAGGCGGCGCTTGCCCTTGGTGTAGCACTCCTCCAGCAGTTCGATGATGACCTCGCGGGAGAACTGGTACTGTTGATGCCACTGACGCACCGCCAGGATCTCAGCGTTGGCCAGGGGGCGGTTGAAAACGTGCTCGGCGAACTGGTAGACGGGGCGCAGGTCATGCTCCTCGGCCGCCTCGCCAGTACGCTCCCACACCTGGTTGGTGAGCCACAGGGTGACGGCTTCTTCTGCTGATGAGGCGTCCCCATCCTGCAACAGGCGCACCAGGGGTTCGCCGTGAACCCGCAGCTCCGCTAAATCGCCCAGGCGATTGTAGGTCTCCTGGCGCTCGACGCCCAGGGCCGCGGCCATGTCATCCAGGGGAACGCGGCAACGCCCGGCGGCGTCAACGAAGGTCAGCAGGGCGCTGAGCGTCCGCCAGTCGCGATCAGAGAGGGCTGCAATCAGACCGGCCTGGCGCATTCGCCGGAGCCAGGCCGCATCGGCGGGAAGCACTTGCTTCGTCGGGTCTGCCCCTGCCACCGTTGGACCCCTCCCCACACCAATAAACAAGGCCCTCGGGTACCTGGCTGCCGCGCCCGGTCGAATGCCCCCGAAGGCCTTATCCTAGTTCGTTCCTGCGAAGGCGGATTCCTGCCAGCGGAGTGAGCTTTGATCAGACGGCTAAGCTTCGGTACCCAAAGACAGGTAGCGGACGCCGGTGTCGGCCTGGGACGTCTTGACGACGCGCTCGGCCAACTCCATGAAGGCCTTGGCCGCCGGGGACTCCGGATCCGCTGTGACGATGGGTGTGCCCTCGTCGCCACCCTCACGCACGGCCGGCGTTAGAGGTAGACGGCCGAGCAGCTCGGTGCCGGCTCCCTTGGCGATGCGCTCGCCGCCGCCCTCGCCGAAGATGGCCGTCTTCTCGCCGCAGTGCGGGCAAACAAAATAGGCCATATTCTCCACCACGCCGATCAGGCGTTGGCCGGTTTTCTCGGCAAACCCGGCCACCCGCTGGGCCACATTGGCGGCGGCGGCCTGCGGGGTGGTAACCAGCAGGATCTCGGACTTGGGCATCATCTGCTGTACGGAGAGGGCCATGTCGCCGGTCCCCGGCGGCAGGTCGAGGAGCAGGTAGTCCAGCTCGCCCCAATAGACGTCGGCCAGGAATTGCTCCAACATCTTGCCCAGCATCGGACCGCGCCAGACGATGGGCTGGTCCTCATCCACCAGGTTGCCCATGGAGATGGCACGGATCCCGTGCCGGGCCATGGGCATGATCATGTTGTTGTCCAGGATCACAGGCCGGCTCAGCATTCCCAGCATGCGGGCAACGGAGAAGCCGTAGATGTCGGCATCGATGACGCCCACCTTGTAGCCCAGCTTGCCCAGGGACACAGCCAGGTTGACGGTGACCGTGGACTTGCCCACCCCACCCTTGCCCGAGGCCACGCCGATGATGCGGGCCGCGGTTTCGCCGGTGAGGAAAGGCGACTTCTTTTGCGGACCGCGCAGGCGCTGGCTGAGCTCAGCCCGCTCCTGGCCGTTCATGGAGCCCCACTCAATGTTGACGTGCTTGACCCCCGAGACGGCCTTCAGCTTGGCCGCCGTCTCCTCCTGAATCATGGACTTGAGGGGACATCCCTGGATGGTCAGCACCACGGTCATGCTCACGGTGTCATCGGTAATCTCAAGGTTCCGGATCATGCCCATGTCCATCAGAGGGCGTTTGATCTCCGGATCCTCGAGGCTGTTGATGACCTGCATCACTTGGTCGCGATCGATCAATGGTCAGACTCCCTTCCAGCCCGAAGCCAAACTTCAGCTACATTTTATATCAACCAGTATGACAACTCAATGCACTGCTCACAGGACTCTCGCCTCGCCGCGGTAAACCAGGCCTCGGGCGCCGTCGATGGTGATGGTCGTGCCGCCGGCAATCTGCCCGGTGGCGTCCGTCGCCCCCACCACCACGGGGATGCCCAGCGAAATGCCGGCCACGGCGGCGTGGGAGGTGAGGCCGCCCTCCTCCGTGACCACCGCGCGGGCTTTCTCCATCAGAGGCACCCAGTCTCGGTCGGTAGCCGCCGTCACCAGGATGTCACCGGGCGCAAAGGCCCTTTTGGCCTCGTCCAGCGTCAGGGCGACGCAGGCCCGACCCACCGCGGCGGCAACGCCGGCGGCGGCAATGCCCACGCCCTTGATCAGCACCTCGCCCACCGTCTGCACCTTGAGCAGGTTGGTGGTACCTTTTGTGCCCACCGGCACGCCGGCCGTGATGACCACCAGATCGCCGGCCTTGACCACGCCGGAACTGAGGGCGGCCTGTGTCGCCCGCTCCATCAATTCGTCCGTGTCCAAGGCCCGCTCGCTGATGACGCAGCTCGTGCCCCAGACCAGGCTGAGGCGGTGCGCCACGCGTTCATTGGGCACCACGGCGATGATCGGCGCCTGGGGCCGGTACTTGGAAACCATGCGGGCGGTGTGCCCGGACTGGGTGGCGGTAAGGATGGCGGCAGCGCCGAGATCCGTGGCGGTGGTGACCGTGGCGTGGCTGATGGCGTCGGTCACCGTGGGGTGCAAGGTGGCAGCACGCCGGCTGAGGACGCTGACGTAGTCCAGCGCCGTCTCCGCCTTCTCGGCAATCCTGGCCATCACCCGCACCGCGTCCACCGGATACTTGCCCGCCGCCGTCTCGGCCGAGAGCATGATGGCGTCGGTGCCATCGAAAATGGCGTTGGCAACGTCCGAAGCCTCGGCCCGGGTAGGCCGGGGATGGGTGATCATCGACTCCAGCATCTGTGTCGCCGTGATCACCGGCTTGCCCAGCTCGTTGCAGCGGCTGATGAGGCGCTTTTGCAGCAGGGGGACGTCCTCGGTGGGGACCTCCACGCCCAGATCACCGCGGGCCACCATCAGGCCGTCGGCCACGCCCAAAATCTCGTCCACGTTCTGGACGCCCTGCTGGCTCTCGATCTTGGCGATAATGTCGAGCTTGCCGCCGGCCGACTCGGCGATCTCGCGGATCGACAGGATGCTGGCCGCGTCGCGCACAAAGGAAGCGGCGATGAAGTCAACCCCCTGGGCGACGGCGAAGCGGATGTCCTCCACGTCCTGCTCCGAGACCGGCGGCAGCGAAACGTTGGCGCCCGGCAGGTTAATCTTCTTATGGTCAGACAGCACACCGCCGACGACGACGCGGCAGCGCACCTCGTCATCCGTGACCGCCACCGCTTCCAGCACCAGATTGCCGTCATCCAGCAGCAGGGTGGCGCCTGGCTCCACATCGTGCACCAGGCCCGGGTGGGCCACGGACACGGCAGACTCGCGCCCGACCCCGGACCGGGTGGTGAAGGTGAAGGTCTGTCCCTCAGCCAACTGCACCTTACCGCCGGGAAAGATGCCGATTCGGATTTCCGGCCCCTTGAGGTCCAGCATCAGGCCGACCTGATGTCCGGCGGTGCGGGCTGCCTGCCGCACCGCCTCCAGGCGGCGGGCATGCTCTTCGTGGTTGCCGTGCGACATGTTCAAACGGGCAACGCTCATTCCGGCCTCGATCATCTGCACAAGCACATTCTGGTCTTCACTGGCCGGTCCGATCGTGGCAACAATCTTACTGCGGCGCAAGGAACCTCCCCCTCCCCGGTAGGCCTGTGGGCCTGCGGGCCTGCGGGCGCAAGCGATTGCGCGATGGTCAAATGGAAAGGGTCTTGGTCAACTCGTACAGGCTCATGTCCACAGTCTTCTTCTGCCCCACCACGTCATCCAGCGGCACGTCCACCGTCCTCCCGCCCACCCAGCCCACCATCAGGTTGGCGCGGTCTTCAAGCAGCAGCTCCACCGCTCTGGCACCCATCTGGCTGGCGATCTGCCGGTCGATGGCAGTGGGCGATCCGCCCCGCTGAATGTGGCCGATGATCGTCACCCGCGTGTCGTAGCCGGTCCGGCGGCGCACTTCCTCACCCACCGTCATCCCCGGGGCGAAGCCTTCCGCCACGACGATCAGGCTGTGCCGCTTGCCCCTGGCGCGGCCGCGGATCAAACGCTCACAGACCTCGTCCAGGCCCTGGGGAATCTCCGGGATGAGAATCGATTCGGCCCCGCCCGCCAGACCGGAAGCCAGGGCGATGAAACCGGAATCACGCCCCATCACCTCCAGCACAAAGGCCCGCTCATGGGAGGTGGCGGTGTCGCGGATGCGGTCAATGGCGTCCAGGGCTGTGTTCACAGCCGTGTCGAAGCCTATGGTCATCTCCGTACCGGCGATGTCGTTATCGATGGTGCCGGGCAGGCCGATGGTCTTAACGCCGGCCCGGGTCAGGGCCTGCGCCCCACGAAAAGAGCCATCGCCACCAATGACGATGAGCCCCTCAATGCCTTGCGCGCTCAGGTTGGCAAGGGCCTTGGCCTGGCCCGCCGCTTCCTTGAATTCGGGCGACCGGGCGGTCTGCAGAATCGTTCCGCCTCGCTGGATGATGTCCCCCACCGAAGAGACCGACAGTGGCTGAAAATCGCCGGTGATCATCCCAGCGTAGCCGTGCCGTACGCCGATAACCTCCAGTCCCTCGGAAACCGCCTTGCGCACCACGGCCCGAATTGCCGCATTCATCCCCGGTGCGTCGCCGCCCGAGGTTAAAACCCCAATCCGTTTCACCGGAGTCTCCCCTTCAGCGATGATGCTTCGTATTCACCCGCGCCCGGACCGGTCAGCGGTGACGGCCGATCACCGTCGCCAGGACTTCATGGGCTTCCTCCGCTTCCGACTCGGGCACCAGCACTTCCACGTGCCCGCCGTCCTCGCCGGTCTGGACCGACCCGGAGCGGAGCTGAACCAGGAGACCTTCCCTCAGCAGCACTTCACGCAGGGATTCCGCCACCCGTTGGTTGGGTGCGATATAAATGACGGTCCAGATGGCGTTCCGCCTCCTTCGCCTCGTAGCCTACTGGCTGTTCATGCCGGAGCGGCCGGAGCATCAAGCGTAGCCTACCCGCGGCGCGGCTGTTCTACACTGCACTTCGACCCACCCGGACAAACTCCTCCTAGCCCTGACCCCTGCCCCCTACAAAGAACAGAGCCGCGGACAAGGCCGCGGCGCTGCGCCGGTCCCTAGTCCTCCACCAGCTTCTCCTTTACGGCGTAGAGTGCGGCCTGGGTGCGGTCCTGCAGGCCCAGCTTGGCCAGGATACTGGAGACGTGGGTCTTGACCGTCTTCTCGCTGATGCCGGCGGCGTGGGCAATTTCCTTGTTGCTGAGCCCCTGCACCAGCAGATGCAGCACCTCCTGCTCCCGCGGCGTCAGACGGTCGTGCCGCGCCCCCTCGCTCCTGGACGCCGGAGATTGCCCGGCCATCCGCTGCATGAGGCGGCGGGTCACCTCGGGGTGGAGCACAGGCTCGCCACGGGCCGCCTGCTCGATGGCCTGCGCCAGCTCGTGGGGCTGCAGGTCCTTGAGCAGGAAGCCGGAGGCCCCGGCCGCCAGCGCATTGCCGATCTTGGCGTCGTCCACGAAGCTGGTGAGGACCACGATGGCGCCGGTGAACCCGCGCTCTCTAAGCTGCCGCGTCGCCTGCACCCCGTCCAGCTCCGGCATCACCACATCCATCAACACCACGTCCGGCTGCAGTTGCAGCGAGCGGTCCACGGCTTCCACACCCGTTCTGGCCTCGCCGATGACCTCAATGTTGCCGGTGGTCTCCAAGAACAGGCGCAGGCCCTCCCTGACCATGGGATGATCGTCGGCCAAGAGCACGCGTGTTGCCATTACGCTGTTCCTCCTCTCTGACACCAGACGGTCGTCCCCGGCCTGCAG
>JAMDAP010000187.1 GCA_023484675.1 Bacillota bacterium | reverse complement strand
GAAACCGGGGATGGCGGGCAAACAGGGTAAGGCGGTCACGCTGCTGCGCCCGGCCGGCGCGGCAGAGATTGAAGGCCGTCGCGTCGATGTGGTGACGGAGGGGGACTTTATCCCTGCCGGAGCGACCATCGTCGTCCGCAAGGTGGAGGGAACCCGGGTTGTGGTAGAGAGGGTCGGTGGGTCCGGCAACTGATGGTGGCAGCCGGCCTGGCGGCCGCCCCCGGTGAAGCCCTATTAGATGAAGCTGTGGAGGGAAAAGAATGGAGTCGCTGATCATTCTGTTGGTCGCACTGGCTCTGGGGTTTGTGTTCCTGTCGATCCTGTTGTCGTTCGTTCCCCTTGGGCTCTGGATTGCGGCCCTGGCGGCCGGTGTCCGCATCAGTGTCCTGACCCTGATCGGCATGCGGCTGCGGCGCGTGCCGGCGGCCAAGATCGTCAATCCCTTGATCAAAGCCGTGAAGGCCGGCCTCGATGTGGAGATCAACAAATTGGAGGCGCACTACCTGGCCGGCGGCAACGTGGACCGGGTGATCAACGCCCTGATCGCCGCTCACCGCGCCGCCATCCCGCGGGCCTTTGAGCAGGCCGCCGCCATCGACCTGGCCGGACGCGACGTGCTGCAGGCGGTGCAGATGAGCGTCAACCCCCGGGTCATTGAGACGCCGGTGGTCGCCGGCGTGGCCCAGAACGGCATCGAGTTGAAGGCCAAGGCGCGGGTGACGGTGCGCGCCAACATCGACCGGTTGGTGGGCGGTGCCGGCGAGGAGACCATCATCGCCCGCGTCGGCGAGGGCATCGTCACCACCATCGGCTCGGCCACGTCCCACAAGAACGTGCTGGAGGCCCCGGACTCCATTTCGCGCACGGTGCTGGCCAAGGGCCTGGATGCGGGCACGGCCTTTGAGATCGTGTCCATCGACATTGCTGATGTGGACGTGGGCGCCAACATCGGCGCCCGCCTGATGGCCGATCAGGCCGAGGCTGAAAAGCGTGTGGCCCAGGCCAAGGCCGAGGAGCGCCGCGCTGCCGCCGTGGCCACCGAGCAGGAGATGAAGGCGCGGGTGCAGGAGATGCGTGCCAAGGTGGTGGAAGCCGAGGCCCAGGTTCCCGCCGCCATGGCCGCGGCCCTGCGTGAGGGCAAGCTGGGCGTGATGGATTACTACAACATGCTAAACGTCCAGGCCGACACGAGCATGCGGCAGTCCATCGGCGGCACAGGCGCGCAGCAGCGACCCGCCGACCCCTCCGGAAGCGGGCCGGCCAAGCAGGAGTGAGCGACGTGGAGTCGTTGGTTCTCTTTGTCGGGATGATTGTGGCGGTGGGCATCTTGAGCAGCCTGGTCTCCGGCCGTGCGACGCCGCCGCCCAGCCGCTGGCCGCGGACGGGTTGGCCGCAAGGGCAGGGACCCCTGGCTCCTGCCCCTACCCCCGGGCGCCGAACTCCATCCAGGGCCGATGACTTTGACGGGGTTGAGGGCGTGCAGGGCGACCTGGACTTCGAGGGCAGGCAGGCGGCGGACGACCCGGAGGGTAAGCAGGAAGAAGGCCGCCAGGACCCGGACGATCCCGAGGGCCGCAGCCTCCTGGATACGGGGGCGCCGCTGGCCAGGACTCCCGAAGCGGTCACCGCCGTTCGGGCGCCGGAGGAGAGTTGGCTGGCCAAATCCGAGGACGTGGTGCGTGGTGTGGTGCTGGCCGAGATTCTGGGCCCTGCCAGGGCACAGCGCCCCTGGCGCGGCTGGGGGCGCGGCCGGTAAACGGTATGGCTGCGCGAACGACAAAGCCGAGGGCGAGACTGCCCTCGGCTTTCATGAATTGGGCGATTAAGCGGTCAGGGTGTGGCGGTGGCTGGCGGCGTGGCGGGCTGCGCCGGAGCGGTGGGCGCTGGCGCCGTTGGCGGCGTGGCGACAGGCACCCGCGTCGCAGGTGCGGGAGCGACGGGCGGGCCGGAGGCGCCGGCCATGCCTGCGGGGGCGGGAATCTGGCGGGAAATGCGGCGGAGCTTATCCCAGAGGCGCATAGCCTCATCGCCGTTCGCCAGGTGTGGCCGGTAGTCCTCAATCATGGCCGGCACCACGTTCATGGTGCGGACGCCGTCCTCTTGCAGCAGGAACTCCAGGATCATGCTCTCGCGGGTGACGTCGCGCTTCTGGTCCATGATGAAGTTTCCCAGGCTGTAGGCGATGTACTTGCCCTTATAGCGTTCAAAGCCCTGCACGGCGTGGGGATGGAAGCCAAGGACGAGATCGGCGCCGGCGTCCACGGAGGCGCGAGCCAGAGCAACCATGTCGGGGGACGGCACATTGACGTACTCCGTACCCCAGTGGTAGGCCACCACGACGATATCCGCGCTTTGGCGGGCTGCGGCGATGTCCTGGCGGATGAGGTCGAGGCGGATGGGGGCCACACCGGGAACGGCGGCTTTGCTGCCGGTGGCATCGGTGGCGGTGAAGCGGCGCGGGTAGCCGTAGTCCCAGAAGATGTCGGCGAAGCCGCTATAGCCGAGGAAGGCCACGCGTATGCCGTCTGCCTCCATGATCACGGGTGAGCGCGCCTCGGCCAGGGTGCGCCCGCCTCCCGTGTGGCGGATGCCCTGCTTGTCCAGTATGTCCAGGGTCTCCAGGAAGTTGGGCGTGTCGTAGTCCAGGATGTGGTTGTTGGCCAGGGTCACCACGCTGACGCCGGCCTTGGGCAGGGCGGCTGCAGCATCGGGCCGGGCCCGGAACCAGATGAGCTTGCGTGGCAGGGGCGTTCCGGTGGTGCCGAAGGGGGCCTCCAGGTTAGCGAAAGTAATGTCCCCCTCCTTGAGCCGAGGAGCCGCCAGCTCAAAAGGCCAGTCGATGCCGAACTTGGCTATTTGCGTGTCCAGCCCCCGGGCTAACATGATGTCTCCCACCACGGTCAGCGTGGCCTGGGACACCCGGCCGGCAAAGGCCTCGGCAGCCTCCGGGCGGGACAGCCATTCCGCCAGGGTGGTGGCCTGGGGGCCTTGCTGGCCTGCCGGCCTGATCAGGTAGACCGGCTGCGACAACGGGTAGCGGCTGCTGCGGATGTTGGACAAGCTGGGCAGCACACCGTTCACGGTGACGGGTTGCAGGTCAGGGGTAAAGGCGGCCGGACCTCCCGTTAGGATCTGCACGCCGGAGGTCGTGGCGGCACCGGCCGGCGGCGTCGTGGCGGCACTGTCGGGGGCGGCTGCAGTGATTCGCCGGGCGTCCTCCAAGGTGAGGCCCCGGGTGGGGCTGAGCCAGGGAGTGGCCAGCACCTGCGGGATGTAGAACACGGGCTTGCTGACAAGCCCTGGGTCGGCCGTGGGCAGCGAGACGAGCGCCAGGTCGGCGGAACCCGCAAGTACCGCTGCGGCTGCATCCTCGGCTGGGCCTCGGACGACCCGCAGCTGGCTGCCGGCGGGAGGGGCATAGGCGGATGTTACCCGGTCCAGGTCCTGACCCAGAGATTCGTCGAGATACAGGACCACCTCGGCGTCAGGCCGGTCGGCGGTGCTGGGGCGGCCCTGGGTAGGCCTGCTTTCCCGGACTGCTACCAGAAGTCCCATTGAAAGGAGAACCACCCCCAGCAGGCCGGCTGCCAGGGCACGGGTTTTGGCCATCCTGGAAATCACTCCTTCCCTTGGGAGATTCGCCAGACCGCCACCCAACCCTGCCGCGAGGGACGCGCCTGGACCGCGGCGGGCGGCAAAGGGCGGCACGCCGCACCGGCGCATGCCCCCCAAAGCGCCGTCATAGACATGAACGGGAGGGGTGTGCCATGGACGGCCCGTCCGGTCAGCAAGACAGGTTTCACCTCAAACGGCGGCTCACGGATCTGTTCGATCTGCCCCACGACATCACCCTGGACCTTCCCCGCATCTTGCTGGTGGGCGGCTTGCAGGCTATCGTGGAGAATCACCGGGGGCTCATCGAGTACACGCCGCAGAAGGTCGTGGTGGGCATCACCCGCGGGCAGCTGGCGATTCAGGGGGAGGACCTGGAGATCGGCCTGATCAACACGGAGGAAATCACGGTGCTGGGCCGCATTCGAGGCCTGCTCGTGGAGGATTAGACTGGGGTGTGAGGCGATGTCCTTGACGGACCTTTGGCGGTACCTGGCCGGCATGGTCACCATTGAGGCATCGGGGCCGGCTCTGGAACGCTTCATCAACTTGAGCATGACCCGAGGAATCAGCCTGCGGGACATTCGCTGGCGCGGCGGCCGAATCCGGGCGGACATGGCGTTACGGGACTTCTTCCGCCTGCGGCCGCTGGCGCGCCAGACTCACACCAGGGTGCGGGTGCGGCGCCGCCTCGGCTGGCCCTTCCTCTGGCACCGTGCCAAGAAGAGAAAGGTGCTCTTGGCCGGTGCCCTTGTTTTTTTGATCCTGATCTTCACGGCCAGCCAGTTCGTTTGGTTCGTTGAGGTCCGCGGAACCAAGGACCTGAATCCGGTCGAGGTGAAGCAGGTCGCGGCGGAGCTGGGGCTCCGTCCCGGGGTGTGGAAGAGCAGCGTCAGTGTAGACGGGTTTGAGCGGTCTCTGCGAGCGCACTTCGGCGGGGCCTCGGCGGTGATGCTGCACTTCGCCGGCACGAGGGCCGTGGTGCAGGTGGTGGAGCGCACTCTGCCGCCGCCCGACCGCGGCCAGCACGACCCTGCTGACCTGGTGGCGCTTCGCCCCGGCCGGGTGAAGGCCGTCGTGGTGTACTCCGGGTCGGCGGAGGTGAAGGAAGGCGACCTGGTGGAGGCCGGGCAGGTGCTGATTCGCGGCCTTCTGATCCCCGGTGTGGGCCGAGGGGCGCTGGAGTTCAGGCCGGAGGCGGCGGTGCCGGTTCGAGCCCGTGGTCAGGTGAGGGCCGAGACCTGGCGCGACATCTACCTGGAGGTACCCCTGACGCAGCCCATCCGGCAGCCAAGTGGAGAACGGGTGACCCGTTATGAGTTGCAATGGGGGCGACGGGACATAATAATTCCCGGCCGCTCGGTGGCCATGGGCAGCTACCAGATAGACCGGGAGGTCCGTACCCTGATGGCGGGGAGGATTATCGGGGGCCCCGTCGAATGGGTAGAAACGACATTCGTTGGGATCGATGCCAAATCCGCGCCGCTTTCATCCGAGCAGGCTGCCCAAGCGGCGGAGACGGGCGTGGTGAACAGTATCCGCCAGGGACTGAGCCCAGGCGCCAGCGTGACGGGCGTAAGCCGAGACGTGGTGTGGCAGACGCCTCAGGCCCTGGGTCTGAGGCTGCTCGTCACCGTCCAGGAGGACATCGTGATTCCGAGACTGGCGGCCTCGCCCATGCCGCGGCCGGCCGGCGAGCCGCCGCCCGGCGAACCGTGAGTCGGGGAGGCGGCGGCCTGTGCGGGAAGGCGGAACAGCAGGAGGTTGGCTCACTCGTTGGCCGAAGGCAGAGAAGTTGAGGAGCGTCTGATCGTCGCCGACAACGCCGAGGCGTTGGCACTGTTCGGCCAGCAGGACGTGCATTTGCGTCTGGTGGAGGAGAACCTGGGGGTTCGCCTGATCCCTCGGGGCAACGAAGTGGTTGTAGTGGGCCTGGCACCTGATGTGGCAAAGGTGACGGGCCTCTTCCGCCAGTCGCTGGAGTTGCTCCGCAGCGGCAACCCCCTCTCGGAAAAGGAGTTCCGCTATGCGCTTCGGCTGGCCCGGGCCGGTGAGCAGGTGAACCTGGGCGAGCTGTTTAGCGATGTGATCACCGTGACCGTGCGGGGCAAACCGATCAAGCCCAAGACCGTGGGCCAGAAGGAGTACGCCGACGCCATCCGCACCAGCGGCGTCACCTTTGGCATCGGCCCTGCCGGCACCGGCAAGACCTATTTGGCCATGGCCATGGCTGTGACCGCCTTCAAGAACCATGAGGTCAACCGCATCGTGCTTACCCGGCCGGCGGTGGAGGCGGGGGAGAAGCTGGGCTTTCTGCCCGGTGACCTGCAGGAGAAGGTCAATCCCTACCTGCGCCCCTTGCACGACGCCCTCTTCGACATCCTGGGCATGGAGACGTCGGAGCGGTACGCGGAGAAGGGGTTGATTGAGGTCGCGCCTCTCGCCTACATGCGCGGCCGGACTCTGGACGACGCCTTCATCATTCTGGACGAGGCCCAGAATACCACGCCGGAACAGATGAAGATGTTCCTAACCCGCCTGGGCTTCGGCTCCAAGGCGGTGGTGACCGGCGATATCACCCAGGTGGACCTGCCCCATGGCACCCGGTCCGGGCTCGACGACGTGCGCCGCGTTCTGCAGGGCGTGGAGGGCGTGTCCTTCGTCTACCTCACCGACCGGGACGTGGTGCGCCAGGAACTGGTCGCGCACATCATTCAGGCCTACGACCGGCAGGCGCGCGAGGGTGAGGAAGGAAACCACTAACCGATGGCGTTTTGGGACGGTCTAATGGCACAGGTAAAACAGAACCTGCCGCGGCTGCCGGAGGCCAACACCCCTCATCGGCGGTTGGCTTGGGCTGTCCTTTTTTTCGTATTGCTGGCCGCCTCGGTCTACGGCGGCACCGGCTCCAGGGGACTGGACATTCAGGAGAACCAGGTGGCCAGCCAGACCATCCGGGCGCCGCGGGACGTGGTCAACCGGGTGGCCACCGAGCGCAAGCGACAGGAGGCCGCGGCCGGCGTCCAGGATGTCTACGTGGTGGATCCCGAGGTCTCCGCCGAGGCCCAGCAGTCCCTGACCAGCCTGTTTCTGCGGCTCCAAGCCGTGCGCGAGCAGCCCGGCCTTGACGAAGCCGCCCGGGCGGCCAAGCTGAAGAATGAGCTGGCCATCACCCTGCCCGATTCGGCCTATGCCACCCTGGTCAAGGTGGACGATGCGTCCCTCAGCAACGTTGAGGGCAAGGCGCGGGACATCGTGCAGCGGGCCCTGTCCACGCGGATGCGGACGGAGGAGGAGGCCGCTGCCCAGCGGACGGCCGCGGAGGCCGAGGCCAAGGGGCTGAAGGCCGGCAGGGAGCTGCAGGCCTTAGTGGCCGAGACGGCCAAGTCCGTCATCCGCCCTAACACCCGCTACGACGAAAACGCCACCCTCAGCGCCCGTGCAGCGGCGGCGGAGAGCGTGCCGCCGGTGATGGTGCTCAAGGGCCAGGCGGTGGTGGAGCAGTACAAGCAGGTGACCCCGGAGCAGATCACCCTGCTGCGGGATCTTGGCCTGCTGCAAGCCAGCACGCCCTGGCGGCTTTTGCTCAGTGCCGCCCTGGTGACGCTGCTGGTCATGAGCCTTGTGGCGGGTTACCTCTACCAGTACCGGCGCGACCTCTGGCAAAACGAAAGCCGCATCGCCCTCCTCGGGCTGAATGCCGTGGTCACCCTGCTGATCAGCCTGGCTCTGAGCCTGAGCCCGTACCTGGCACCGATCCCCGCCGCCGCCATGCTGGTGACGGTCCTGCTGGAATCGCGGCTGGCCCTGGTCTATGGCGTCGGCCTGTCTTTGCTCTATGGCGTGGCCTCGCAGGCCGAACTGTCGGTGGTGGTGGCGGTCACCATCAGTACCGTGGTTTCCGTCTACAGCGTCTCACGCCTGTCGCAGCGGTCGGGCTTGATGCGGGCCGGCCTGCTGGCGGGCGCGGCCTCGGCCCTGGCGGCCATCGCCTTCGCCCTGTCCAACGGGTCGCCCCTGGCGAGTCTTGCCACCTGGTACAACCCCTTCTGGGGGCTCACCAACGGGCTTCTCTCTTCGGTACTCACCACTGGATCGCTGCCCTTCTTTGAGTCCTTCTTCGGGGTGGTCACGCCGCTGAAACTGTTGGAGCTGGCCAACCCCAACCACCCTCTGCTGCGCAAGCTGCTGGTGGAAGCTCCCGGCACCTACCACCACACGCTGATGGTGGCCAACCTGGCCGAAGCCGCCGTCGAGGCGGTCGGTGGCGACGCCCTGCTGACCCGCGTCGGCGCCTACTACCACGACATTGGCAAGAGCAAGCGCCCGTATTTTTTTATCGACAACCAGTTCGGCGGCGAGAACCCCCACGACCACCTGTCGCCGCACCTATCGGCCTTGATCATCTCCAGCCACGTTCGCGACGGCGTGGAGATGGGGAGGCAGGCCAAGCTGCCGGCGGAGATCGTGAAGTTCATCCCCGAGCATCATGGCACGACGCTGATTTCCTACTTCTACAACCGGGCCACGGAAAACGCCGGCGTGGAGCAGGTACTGGAGAAGGACTTCCGTTACGACGGGCCCAAGCCCCAATCCAAGGAGACCGCGATTCTGATGCTGGCCGACTCCACGGAGGCGGCGGTCCGGTCGCTGAAGAACCCGGACATGGAAAAGATCGAGGGCCTGATCCGCAAGATCATCCGCGACCGCCTGTCGGACGGCCAGTTGGATGAGTCCGACCTGACCCTGAAGGATCTCGACGTCGTGGCCAAGACCTTTATCAAGGTGCTGGCCGGCGTCTATCACAGCCGCATCCAGTATCCCGAGACGGAGAAGGAGCTTGCGGCTTTGGAACAGAGGAGGGCCAAGGATGCCGGCCACAGTCGTTAATGATCAGTCGCGCCTGGCCGTAACCGAGCCCCTGCTGAACCTGGTTGGGAAGGCGGTCGAAGAGGTGCTGGCCGGGCAGGGCCAGCCCGATGCACAAGTAGACGTGACCCTGGTGGATGACGAGGCCATCCACGAGTTGAACCGCACCTACCGGGGTGTGGACAAGCCCACCGACGTGCTTTCCTTTGCTCTTCAGGAAGAGATGCCGGAGGCGGAGGAACCCGCCGTCGCCGACGGCCCGCCCGACCTGCTCTTGGGCGATGTGATTATCTCGGTGCCGCGTGCGGTCGAGCAGGCGCAGGAGTACGGGCACAGCCTGGAGCGGGAGATGGCCTTCCTGGCCGCCCACGGCACTCTGCACCTGCTCGGCTTCGACCATGGCACCCCGTCGGATGAGCGTGATATGATGCAGCGCACGGAGCAGGCCCTGGCGCCGCTGGGCCTCAGCTGGGGCGACCAGGCGAAACCATGATGTCCCGGCCCTTCTTGGTCCGCCTGCAGGAGGCGCTCGACGGCCTCGTTCTGGCCTACCGTTCCGAGCGGAACCTGCGCTGGCAGGTGGCCTGGGGCAGCCTGGCCCTGACGGCCGGGTTTCTGCTGGAGCTGGACCGGGGCGGCTGGCTCTGGCTGCTCACCTCCATCTTCCTTGTCCTGGGGGCGGAGCTGACCAACAGCGCCGTGGAAGCGGCGGTGGACCTGGCTTCCCCCGACATCCAACCCCTCGCCCGCTACGCCAAGCATGTGGCGGCCGGGGCGGTGCTGATGGCCGTGGCGCAGTCCCTGGCCGTGGCCGGCCTGGTGCTCTGGCCGCGGCTGTTGCCTTCTTTGGCGAAATGGCCGGCGAGGGTGCAGGCTCACCCTTTCCCTGGCTTGCTTCTGGGTCTAATGGCCGTGGCGGCTTTCGGCGGCGCCCTGGGGCTGGCCGGCCGGACGCCGGGGGGAAGCGGCGAGAAAAGAGGTAACATTCATTGATGCTCAGACGATTGCGGACTTTCTTCGTTGCTGGTCTTATCGCCATCACGCCGGCCGCCGTCACCTACCTGGTGCTTCGTTGGCTGTTTCTCACGGTGGATGGCTTTTTCGGCGCCCCCATCGAGGTCTATTTCCAGCGGCGCTTTGGTTTTCAGATTCCCGGCATGGGTCTGCTGGCAACGGTTCTGATCGTGCTGGTGGTGGGGATTCTGGCCACCAACCTGGTGGGCCGGCGCCTGCTGGCGTACCTGGAAGGCTGGCTGCAGAAGCTGCCGGTGGTGCGTTCCGTCTACGCCACCATGCGCCAGATCACCGACGCGTTCTGGAAGCAGGACCAGAATGCCTTCAAGCGGGTGGTGCTGGTGGAGTACCCCCGCCGCGGCTCCTGGGCCGTCGGCTTCGTCACCGGCGAGGTGCCCGCCAGCCGGTTCGACATGGAGGCGCCCGACGATCTGCTCTATAACGTCTTCTTGCCCACCACGCCCAACCCCACCTCCGGGTTTCTTCTGATGCTGCCGGCCAGCGAAGTGAAGCTCCTGGACATCAGCGTGGAGGATGGGCTGAAACTGGTGATTTCCGGCGGCGTCGTGGTGCCGGAGAGCCTCAACACGAGCCATTGACCAGGAGGTCTACATATGAAATTGGAGGAACTGTCGGCACAGGACCGCGAGCTGGTGGCCCAGGCCACGGCTGCCCGGGAGCGCGCCTACACCCCTTACTCGCACTTCCGCGTCGGCGCGGCCCTGGTGACAGGGACGGGCCGCGTCTTTCACGGATGCAACATCGAGAACGCTTCCTTTGGGCTGACCAACTGTGCCGAGCGCACGGCACTCTTCAGCGCTGTGGCGGCTGGGGAGCATGACATCCAGACGATCGCGGTGGTTGCCGACACCGAGAGCCTGACCACGCCTTGCGGCGCCTGCCGCCAGGTGATGGTCGAGCTGGCCCCCAAGGCGCGGGTGTACGTCGCCAACCTCAAGGGTGAGGTGCTGGCGACCACCACCCGCGACCTGCTACCCGGCGCCTTCACCACCGACGAGCTGCAGCAAGGGAAGGGACGCTGACTATGGCCTTTCATTCCGGGTTCGCGGCCATCATCGGCCGCCCCAATGTCGGCAAGTCCACTTTGCTCAACCGGCTGGTGGGGCAGAAGGTGGCCATCATGTCCAACAAGCCCCAGACGACGCGCAATCGCATTCTGGCCGTGGTCACCGAGCCGGAGTATCAGGTGGTGTTCATCGACACTCCCGGTATCCACCGCGCCAAGCACAAGCTGGGTGAGCTGATGGTGCAGACGGCGGAGCGAACCTTGACCGAGGTCGACCTTGCCGACATGCCGGGATGA
>JAMDAP010000069.1 GCA_023484675.1 Bacillota bacterium | reverse complement strand
CGCCTCCTTTGACCTGGCTTTCCTGAGGACCGCCATGGCTCCCCGCGGCTTGGCGCCGCGCGGCAGCGTGGTGGACACGCTGGGCCTGGCGCGGCTGCTAATGCCCCTGGCCCGCAGCCACCGCCTGAGCCAGCTGACGGCCTTGCTGACCCTGCCCCGGTCGCAAGCCCACCGGGCCCTGGCCGATGCCAGGGCCTGCGGTCACTTGCTGCTGCGGCTGCAGACCACGGCGGAGCAGCTGAACCTGTCCGTGCTGATGGAACTGGACCGGCTGCTGGCCGCTGCCAACTGGGAAAGCCGGCAGGTCTTCAGCGCCGCCCTGGCCCGCGTGGCTTCTAACTTTCCCGACCGGGCCCTGGGTTCACGCAGCCCGGTGCCCCTGCCGCCGGCTGACGACGACGGCGCCGAGGCAGACGAGGAGGAAAGGCCGGAGTTCGACCCTGCCCGGACGGCTCACCTGCTGGGGCCGGAAGGCCCGCTGGCCCAGGACTTCGCGCGCTATGAGCACCGGCCGGGGCAGATCGCCATGGCCGAAGCGGTGGGTGAGGCCCTGCTGGAGGACCGTCACCTGCTGGTGGAGGCCGGGACCGGCACGGGGAAATCTCTGGCCTACCTGCTGCCTACCGTCCTGTGGGCCCGGGCCCGGGGCGAGCGGGTGGCGGTGGCCACGCATACCATCAACCTGCAGGAGCAGCTATGGAAAAAAGATCTGCCCCTCCTGCGCGAGGTGCTGGGCACGCCCTTCCGCGCCGCCCTGGTGAAAGGCCGAAGCAACTACCTCTGCCTGCGCAAGCACCGTGAGATCGTTGAGCATGAGGCGGGCTCCCTGCCTGTGGAAGAGCTCCTGTTCCAGGCCCGGCTGGTCACCTGGGTGCAGGAGACGCAGACGGGCGACCGGGCGGAGTTGGGCCTTTTCGGCGAGGAAGAAGAGCACTGGTCGCGGGTGGCCAGCGAAACCGAGACCTGCCTTGGCCCCAAGTGCCCCTTCCACGCTCGCCACTGCTACTACTATCGCAACCGGCGGGAGGCGGAGGAGGCGGACATCCTCGTCGCCAACCACTCCCTGGTGCTGGCCGACCTGGGGATGGGCCGCCAGCTCCTGCCCAAGTACAGCCGGCTGATCCTGGACGAGGCCCACCACCTGGAGGACACGGCCACCAAGCAGTGGGGCCTGGAGGTGTCCCAGGGCGCCCTGCTGCGTCACCTGGGCGGGCTGGCCGCCTCCGGCCGGCGCGGCGGTCGCCGCGGCAGGCCGGGCTTCCTGGCCCAGATGAAGAAGTCCTTGCGCCTGGACGGCAGCGACGGGGCTGAGGTGCGGGAGATGCTGAACCAGGCTGGCGATCAGGCCAAGGAGGCGCTGTCGGCGGCGGAGGACGTCTTCGACGCCTTGACCGCCCTGGGGGACCGGCTAGGAAAGCGTGACGACGACGGGGGCAGC
Organism: Bacillota bacterium; assembly: GCA_023484675.1. Next base: position 9,599 of record JAMDAP010000069.1, on the reverse strand, counting down.
CGAACCATGCGCCTCAGGGATGAGGTGCGGGAACTCGCCGAGTACCGTCCGGTGGACAGCGCCCGGGCCAACCTGGCAGCTCGCCTGCGCGGCCTCGGCCGCATCCTCGGCGACCTGGGGGCGCGGCTGACCGACAGCCCGGTCCCCACCGGCCTCCTGGACAGCCTCTTGCTGGAATTGGATCAGTACGCGGCGGCAAGCTACCAGTATGCCACCGATCTGGACTTCATTCTCTGCGCCCAGGGCGAGGGTTACGTCCACTGGCTGGAGCTGTCGCGCAGCGCGGTGCTGCGGGCGGCTCCCATCCAGGTGGGCGAACTGCTGCGGGAAAAGCTCTTCGAACCCTTGTCCACGGTGGTCCTGACCTCGGCCACCCTGACCGTGGCCGGCCGCTTCGAACACCTGCGGGAGCGCCTGGGCCTGGACGGTTGCCAGCCGGATAAGGCCGGCCAGCTCGCCGTGCCGTCGCCCTTCCGCTACGACCGGCAGGTTCTGCTCTGCATTCCCCAGGGACTGCCCACGCCCAGGGACGGCGAGGCGATCTGGGCCGGCGCCGTAGAGGCCGGCCTGCTGCAGCTTCTCCGCGCCACCCAGGGGCAGACCCTGGTGCTTTTTACCTCTCATCGCATGCTGCGTCAGGTCTACGACCGGCTGCGCCCCCTCCTGGAGGAGGAGGGCGTCACGCTGCTGGGCCAGGGCATCGATGGCAGTCGCAGCCACATATTGGAGGCCTTTCTGGCTAACCCCCACAGCGTGCTGTTCGGCGCCTCAAGTTTTTGGGAAGGCGTGGACGTGCCGGGAGAGGCCCTGTCCTGCGTGGTGATGGTGCGCCTGCCCTTCGCCCCGCCCGGCGAGCCCGTCACCGAGGCCCGGCTGGAGGACCTGGAGCGGCGCGGCCTGTCGTCCTTCGAGCACCTCTCCTTGCCCCAGGCGGTGATGCGCTTCAGGCAGGGCTTTGGACGGCTGGTGCGATCGGGCCAGGACCGCGGCGTGGTGGTGGTCTTCGACGGCCGCCTGGGGGCCGGCCAGGCCCGCTACGCCTCCCGCTTCCTGCAGTCCCTGCCCGGCCCCGCCCTGCTCCGCGGGCCGCTGGAGTCCGTAGTGGAGAACGTCAGGCAGTTCCTGGACGAGAGCCGGGCCGGTCGGGCAGACGCCCAAGGGCGGGCCAACGCCGGATAGGAGGAGGAAGGACATTGCGTATTCTTTTGAGCAACGACGACGGCGTCCACGCCGAGGGCATCCTCAGCCTGGCGCAGGCAATGTCGGAGATCCCCGGGGCAGAGCTGTACGTGGCCGCCCCCGACCGGGAACGCAGCGCCAGCGGCCACGCCATCACCGTCTACAGGCCCCTGCACGTGGACGAGGTGGAGCTGCCCGGCGTCACGGGGGTGGTCTGGCGCATCAGCGGCACCCCCGCCGACTGCGTCAAGCTGGCCCTGGACTCGCTCATGCCGGCCAGGCCGGACCTCGTCATCTCCGGCATCAATCGCGGCGCCAACCTGGGCACCGACGTGTTCTACTCCGGCACCGTGTCGGCGGCCATCGAGGCCACTTTCTCCGATGTCCCGGCCATCGCCATTTCCCTGGCCGACTGGAAGAACCCGGACTATTCCGCAGCCGCGGCCTTCATGCGCTTCCTCGCCCCCAAGGTGCTGGAGCGCGGCCTGCCGCCCAGGAGCCTCCTGAACGTCAACGTCCCCGCCGTGGAGCGCAAGCACCTGGCCGGGGTGGCCATGACCAAGCTGGGGGTTCGCCTCTACACCAACCAGTTCGACCGGCGCGTCGATCCGCGCGGGCGCGTCTACTACTGGCTGACCGGGGACCTGGCGGAGCTGCACAACGACCCCGACTCGGACGTGTACGCGGTGCAGCAGAACCTCATTTCCGTCACGCCCATCCAACTTGACCTGACCCACCATGCCTTCATTCCGGAGGTGGAGGGCTGGGGTCTCGGCGCCTTCGTTACGGGAGGAAAGCGCTGAGCCCTGTCGAAGTACGATGAATCAAGGCGGGCCGGCCGGATGAGAGCGAGAGCCGGCGCCGTCCAACCCGGCTCGTTAGGAGCGAAGGCACGTGCGGCGTTGGCCGATCGCCCGAGAGGGCTTTCCCTATCTCTTGGCGCTGGCTGTCCTCAGCCTGCTCGGGTTCTGGCTGAGCCCCTGGCTTGGCGTTCTGGCGTTGCTGCTGCTCGGCTTTGTCGCCTTCTTCTTTCGCGACCCGGAGCGGGCCGTGCCGCCGGGGCAGGTCGCCGTCGCCCCGGCGGACGGCCGGGTGATGAGCGTGACCCGGGTCTATGAGCCCCGCTTCCTCAAGGGCGAGGCCACGGTGATCACCATCTTCCTCAGCCTCTTCAACGTGCACATCAACCGTGCTCCGCTGGCAGGGCGGGTGGCGTACCAGGAGTACGTTCCCGGCAAGTACCTTGTGGCGTACGCTGAAAAGGCCAGTGAAATCAATGAGCGTAACTATCTGGGCCTGGAGACCGAGGACGGGCACAAGGTCCTGGTGGTGCAGATCGCCGGCCTGGTGGCCCGGCGCATCGTCTGGTGGCCAAAGCCCGGCGACCAGCTGGCGGCCGGGGAGCGCTTCGGGCTGATCAGGTTCGGATCCTGTACCCAGGTCTACCTGCCGCCGGGCGTGGAGGTCACCGCCGTCCCTGGACAGACGGTGCGCGCCGGCCTGACGGTCATCGGAAGGATGCCTTCATGAAGCTCAAAGTGAACCGTGGCGTAGAGACCATGAAGGTGCTTCGGCAGCGGGGGAGGACGAGCCTGAACATCCTGCCCCACCTGTTCACGGTGGGCAACCTGACCTCGGGGGTGCTGGCACTCCTCTACGTGATCAAGGGCCAATCCGCGGCGGCGGCCTGGATGATCGTGCTGGCCATGCTTTTCGACGGCTTTGACGGCCGCGTGGCGCGCCTGCTGCGGGCGGAGGGCGAATTCGGCCGCCAGCTCGACTCCCTGGCCGATATGGTCTCCTTCGGCGTGGCCCCGGCGGTGATGATGTACGAGTTGGAGCTGCAGAGCCTGGGCACCTACGGCCTGGCGGTCACCGCCCTGTTCGCCGTCAGCGGCGCCTTGCGTCTGGCACGGTTCAACATCCTGCGCGTCTCCGGTCACTTCACGGGTCTGCCCATCACCGCCGGCGGCGGCCTGATAGCCGCCCTGATGCTCTACGGACAGCGCCTGGACACCATGGCTCTGCCGGTGGTCATGCTGCTGGTCAGCTACCTGATGATCAGCACGATCCCCTACCCTGACTTCAAGAAGGTCAAGAAGAGGAGGCCGCGGCTCCTGCCCTACCTGCTGCCGGCCCTGGCCACGGCCCTGGTTCTGAGGACCGACCTGCGCACGGTGATCGTCCTGCCGCTCCTTCTTTACGCCTTCTCCGGCCCTTACCTGATGCTGGTGCGCACCTGGGAACGAAACATCACGCCGCGTCTGCGCTACCTGAACCCGCGCCTGCGCGACTAGGCCCCCATCCAAGCACGCCGGTGCAGCGCGGCCGGCACCCCGCCCTCATAGCCTTCCCTCCGCCCGGGGCCCACCCCGGGTTTTGTTCTGCCCAACCCGGACGCATAGGGACAGGCCAAGCCGCATAGCCATGTCCCAGGGAGAGCAGGGGGAGGGGAACAACCATGGCCAAGCCTACTGCGCGCACCCGCCAGCCGGAGGTCGAGATGGGTTTCAGCGGGCGCGCCGTACTGTCTGGATTGGTCGGCGCTCTGGTCACGGTGCTGCTGGGGGCCCTGGTGCTATCTGCTTCGGCGGGCACCAAGCTGGCCGGATCGACCTGGGAGCCTCTGGCTTTGACGGTGGTGCAGGTGCTCGCTTATGGCATAGCCGGCACCGTGGCTGGGCTGCGGGCCCGGTCCTGGGGCTGGCTCCACGGCACCCTGGCCGCGGTGGCCTGGGTCATGGTGGCCCTGGTCCTTCAGCTGATCGTCTTTCCCCAGGGCCCCAGCTTCGGGGCCGTTCTCTACCAGGCGCTCCTGGCCGCGGCCGTGGGTGCCCTGACCGGCATGGTAGGCGTCAACCTCTGACCCACGGCAGGTCTTTTGTGCGCTACATAAAGCGGTGCTGGGAGGGACAACCTAGGGCTAACATGAGATGCCTGGAGGAAACCGCATGCGTACAAATCGGGCTGCCCGCCTGCTGGTCCTGACCCTGGCCGCCTGCCTGCTGCTGGGCGGGTTGGCTCTGGCCGGTCCTTCCGTGGGCCTGGCTGCCGCACGGTCGCTGCAGCAGGGCGACCGCGGCAATGACGTGAAAGAGCTTCAAACCTACTTGAGCCGCGCCGGCTATCCGACGGGTGCCGTCACAGGTTACTTCGGCCCGGCCACGCTGAGGGCCCTCAAGGAGTTCCAGAAGGACCACCGTCTAAAGGTGGACGGCATCGCCGGGCCGGCGACGATGGCGGCGGTGGCCAAGGCTGCCTCTGGCGAATCTTCCGGCAAGGGCTCGGCGACGACCTACACGGTGAAATCCGGCGACGCCCTGTCGCTAATCGCGGAGCGCTTTGGCGTAGGCCTGCACGCCCTGATGGAGGCCAACCACCTCCGCAGCGCCGACCGCATCGTCATCGGCCAGAAGCTGACCATTCCCACCGTGGCCACCTCTGGCTCCAGCGGCAAGACTGCCTCCGGCTCGGAAGGCCCGAGCACGGCGCCGGCCTCCGAGCCCGCCGCAGCTCCGCCTGACGCGGCCGACATGAAACCCGCCAAACCGGTTATCTACCAGGCCAGCAGGCGGCTGGCCCTGACTTTTGACGACGGACCCGACCCAGATAACACCCCGCGCGTCCTGGAGGTCTTGGCCAGGCACAAGGCCCTGGCCACCTTCTTCGTGGTCGGTGAGAAGCTAGACAAAAACCGCGACCTGGCAAAGCGGCTGACTGCCGCCGGCCACGCCATGGAAAACCATGGCTACCAGCACGTCGACCTGACCCGCTCCTCCGCCGCGGCCATTCGCCAGAACATCGACAAGGGGGCCGAGGCGATCAAGGCGGTGACCGGTCGGCGGCCGGCCTTCTTCCGCCCGCCCGTGGGAGCTTTCAACGAGACCGTAGCCGACGCCGCCCGCCAGTCGGACGAGCGGATGGTCCTGTGGAGCAACATCGGGCAAACCAACCTGCCCCCCGACCAGCTGAAACAGAGGCTATTGGCTGCCGCCTTCGACGGCGCCGTCCTGCTGCTGCATGATACTGACCCGGCTGTGCCGGAGGTCCTGGACGAGGTGCTGACCAAGCTGGAGAAGGATGGCTACCGCTTCGTCACCGTACCGCAGCTCTTCGAAGAGTAGCAGCAAGTGGGAGCAGCACACCACCGAGGCGTGCCGCTTTCTATGTAGGGGGACCGGAACTATTCCATAGATCCCCCGTTGGCCAGATGTTCCTCGGCCATGCGAATCATGACTCTTACCATGCGCCCGCCGATATGACCGCCGATACGGCCTGCATCATGGGTGCGCAAGTCGCCGTTATAGCCCTGGCTGAGCGGAATGCCTAGCTCAGAAGCAACTTCAAACTTGAACTGATCCAACGTCTCTCGTGGCAGAATCTTGCCGCTTGTAAATTGGGCCACGTCGTCACCTCCTTGGTGGCTTTACGGTTCACAGTTAGTGTGCACCGCCGGCGTAGCATTATGTTTAGCATCATCTGGTGCTCGTACTGGCCTCCACCTGATTTGGTCGAGGATGAATTCGCCTTCAAATTCCCTCTTCCGCCGTCCCTCGGCAAAAACTGCAGGAGTTCCCTCCCATTGGGTCGAATTGCTTGCGAGACCTGAAGGAGGGAGGGATTCCTCTGGGCACCAACTTTCTGGCTGCCGGGTTCATCCGGGAACAGCTCGACGATATTCGCGACAACGCCGAATACCTGAAGCGCCTCCTGGCCATGACCGACGAGGAACGCGACCTTCTGGTCGACCGGTATGCGGCGCAGGGCTATTACACAAGCTTCGTGCGCGAGGTGGAGAAGGCACTCGACGCCATCGTTGCGGGCGCCCGCGAGGTCCACACCTTTATCAGCAATCTATCGTCGCAGCCCATCGTCTACACCGGCGAAGGCGACACCCAGCAAGTCATCGACATGCTGGAACGCCTGCTGATGCTGTACCAGTCGGGAGCCCTGGCCCCGGACACACGTCGGGCGGTCGGATCCTAGAAGCCCGAGACAAGGAGTCTTCATGTACAGGCACGCGCCCATTCACGAAAGCCTTCCCCTGCTCGGGGAGTACACCTTCTCGGCGGTGGAGTTGCCCCACCGTCTGATCACCTTCCTGAACAAGACTCTGAAGCGCCGCGGTATCATCTTTGGGCTGACGCAGACAGCGCCGCGAGAATTCAAGCTGAGCATCTATGACCTGGTGCTGAAAGAGGCCGAGGAGCGCACCGTCCGATCAGCGGCAGAGCAAGCATTGAAGGAGACTGCTCCCGAAAACGGTGACGCAGACGAACCAGACCCTGACCAGCCCCGATGAACCCGCATCAGCTGACCCCCCCATCCGGCGGGGTTTTTTCCTTCTCTGACCCACCCGCATCGGGCGGGCCTCTTTCATTCCTTGGGCGGCAGATAGGGGAGGGGGTCCACCGGCCTCCCGTCCACCAGGGAGATGGCGGTGGCGGTGCTGGAACAGCGGTTGGGGCCGGTGCTTCGCTCCCACGCCAACTGCAATAGCCGTTGGGGCATGGCCCACAACCCACCTTTCGAGGAACCAAAGGAACAGCCTAACAAGTTGGATCAACCTTTTGCACCGCTGCTGGTTATAGAGGGTGGAGGCGTGACGGCACTTCTTCTTCGGGACTGGGTTCAGGGGCCGCAACCCGAATTTCACGGGGGCAGGACATGGGGACAGAGGCACAGGACGGGATGATTGAGCGTTGTCAGGCCGGGGATGCGCTGCCGGCGGCAGCGTCGGGTGACGGTCCTGAGGTCAGCGCGGAACGGCTGGACCAACGGCGGCTGATGCTGGCCGCCATCGCCACCTTGGACCCGAGCCACCGGGCCCCCCTCGTCCTCTTTTACCTTGAAGGCCTCTCCGAATCGGAGGTGGCAGAGGGGGATTCATGTCTCATGACAGGCGAGGGTCGAAACGGCCAGCCCGCTCTGGACCGGCTCTTGCGGGAGACGCTGGCGGCGGGGCGGCGGGCTAGGCCCCGTGGACGCTGGGGCCTAGCCCTGGGAGGTTTGGGAGCGCTGGTGGTGGTGGCGGGGATTTTGCTGTTCAGCGTCAGGTCTGGGGGCGTTGCGCCACTTGGATCGGACTTTGGGTACTACCCGCCGGGAATCGCCCTGTCGGACCCGCGGCTGCCTGACACCGGCGTCCGCTCCAGCAAGCCCGCGCCGTACTTCCCCCACGGGTTTACGGTCACGTCTGACCCCTTCCCGCCCCACATCGGACAACAGGTGACCATCGTCTCCGAGTCCGGCTGGCCGGGCAAGGCGGTCTGGGTCTATGCCGCTCCCGCCAAGGAACAGGAGACTATCATGTACGACCACCAGCTGCCGAAGAACGCCGTCCTGATTGGCGTCGCCCCGATTGACCAGACCGACGGGCACTGGACCCTGACCTGGACCATACCCAACCAACTCAGCCACGGAGAAGTGACCCTTTCCTTCGACGGCCCCGATGCCTGGTTCAACCTGGCGGCGGCTACGGACGCCGGATGCCTGGCGGGCTCCGGGCTTCCCCTCGGACCGGCCCGCACCCTGGACGTGATTCCGGAGGACGTGGCGGCGGGCCAGGTACTGACCATTCGAGGCGCGGACTATCCGGCGAACCTGAAGATTCGCCTGGACATTCTTCACCAGCGGCCGGCGCCCCAGGGCGGGACGGACTTGGAGGTGACCATCGGCTGGGTGAGGACGGACACGGATGGGCGGTTCAGCTTCGACTACAAGGTGCCGGCGCAGGCGAATTGGGCGTATGCGGACATCGAGGGCCAAATGAAGGACCACCCGCTGACCATGGGCGCGCCCGGGATCTACACCATCCTCGCCGTGGAGTACCACGACGACGGGTTCCGGCAGGGGATTGAGAAGAAGGTCGGCGTGCACCCGGCGACGTAGGACATTGGGAATCGGGAATCGGGCTGCTGGTTTCGCGGGGGATGCGCGAAAGGTGCGTCCCCTTTAACGTTTGCCGTGTCGAATATAGGTTCGGTTATTCGGCAGGGAAACGGTGGGGTGATCCCGAACCCCAAAGAAAACGCAAGCAGGAGGGGTTCCGGTGCACATTCGACCACTGGCTGCAGCAGACCGACCTGCAATTGAGGACCTCTGCGGAGCGACCCCAGAGTGGGATATCTTCCTTCTCGCTAACCTGGACCAGCTCGCCGGTGACGGCAGCTTCGTGCAGTACTGGGGGCAGTTCGACGACGCCGGCAGGATGGCGGCGGCGCTCATGCGCTACCACGTCCTGTGGTACGTGCACGTGGGGCCCGGGGCGGACCTGCGTGCACTGGCCGGGGTTATTGAAACCCAGGGCCAGCCGAACATCGTCTTGAACGAGGGCGGCGTCGAGGCGCTCCAGTTGGGGCCGCTACTAGCGAAACACCGCTTGGACCTGGAGCTGTCAGGCCGTTTGCGGCGGCTGTGGGCGGGGGACGCAGTAGCCGCGGACGCTGACAATTTGCGGCGCCCGCAGCCGGAGCCAGCCGCACGCTACGACCTTCTCGCGCGCCGCGCAACCCAGGAGGACGTGGATCGGCTGGCCGCCTTCTACGCTGACGCCCCGGAGGACGTTCGGCGCGGCCGCGCTAGCCTCCGCCGCTCCGTCGAAGGCGGGAGGCGCACTTTCTTGGCGGAGAAAGGCAATGCCATTACGGCCTGTGCGCTGACTACCGCGGAGCTGCCTTCCGTGGCCATGGTGGGAGGGCTCTTCGCCGTGCCGGAGGGAGAGCGGGAGGAGCACCTGGGCTTCGCCCTTCGCGGGCTCGTCGGGTCTTTGGGCGCAGAGGGGAAAGACGCCTGCGTGGTCAGCCGCGACGCGTGGATCGACGCGGTGTTGGACGGGCTCGGCTTTGATGTGCTCGGCCCGTGGTGGATGCTGCATATGAGCGGGCCTTCCCGAACCGCGTGAAGCCCTAAGGCTTGAAGCACGGGTCAAGGCCCGCGGAGCCGTGGAACCGGTCTGCGGGGAACTACCGCCCCAAGATTTGAAACACCCAGTTCAATGAGCTACCTACGCTGCTTCCGGGGGCAGCCATGCAGTGGGGGTGGCCTACGCTGCCAACCGTCTCCGTAATTGCATCTCCGTAATTCAGTAATTATAATATAATAGTCAAATGACCCTTTGATTGTTAGACTGAAGGGTGATGGACATGGCTAAGGAACCGCTTAAGCTTCAGGCTTATCTGGATGTACCGGTATGCCAGGTCAACCTGGTCAACGAAAAGACGGTTAACCGGCTGAAGCCCCAGGTTGAGCAGATTGACGGGGCATCAAGTGTTTTCAAGGCCCTGGCTGACGATACGCGGCTTAAGATTGTCTATGCCCTTGCTGAAACTGAGCTTTGTGTATGCGACGTTGCCGAGCTGATCGGAGGGAGTAAGGCGACTGCTTCCTACCACCTCAGGCTTCTCCACCACCTGGGCATG
>JAMDAP010000114.1 GCA_023484675.1 Bacillota bacterium | reverse complement strand
AACAGCAGCGAGCGGGGAGGCCGCATTTCCCGCCGCCACCCACTCCAGGCCGGCGCTCCCAGCGCGCATCAGTCTGGCGTGGGCCGAGTCCCACCCCAGCGCCCCGGTTGGCGACAACAGCCAGGCAGAGTTGACCGGCAAGCGCGTGTCCTGGGCCCCGTTTTGGCTGCGTTGGTCCCGAGCCGGCATGAACAGGTAGCCGTTGTCCTGGCGCGTGAGAATGCCAAGGTTTCCGGCGGCGTCGGGAATGGCATCCACCAGCCCCGGCATCCCTCGGAAGGAAGCCGCCGGCGCCCTTGCCGGTCCACCCGCGATGTCCCCCGCCCGATGCCTTGCAGGGGCGCCAGGCGCCGCCAGAGCAGCTGTTCCGACCACGGCGACTGCAAGCACGGCCGCACCGAGCAAAACCGGGTCCTTGATGGCCAACACGTCAACCTCCCCCGCAGCGGGTCGTCTGGATGTTCGGCGTGCTGGCATTTATTTCCTCCCCCAGGGCGCTGTAAGCCCGCCGACTGCATACACCGGGGCAAAGGCCCATATACTCATAGCGTTCTGCCTGGTGTGGGAGGTCGAGTCTATGCAATCTGGCCGGCGCCGGCCCTGGTATTCTCCGCCACTGCCGCGGGAGCAGAAGTTCGATTCCGGTTCCGCCGGATGCGTCGAACGACTGGCCGCCGCGGTCTTTGACTATGCCTGCGAGGTGGAGGCGGAGGCGCAGCCCCCCGTCATTCTCTGCATCGGTACAGATCGGTCTACCGGTGACTCACTCGGGCCCCTCGTCGGAACGTTCCTGGCTGAACAGGCAGACTTGCCGGCTCAGGTGTTCGGCACCCTGGACAATCCTGTGCATGCCGCCAATCTGCAGGAGGTTGTCGACTGGCTCAGGGTGAAATACGAGGTGCCTCTGGTGGTGGCTGTCGATGCATGCCTTGGGCGGCTCGACTCCGTCGGCACCATTACCGTCGGCGAGGGACCCCTTCGTCCCGGGGCGGGTGTGAACAAGAGCCTTCCCGCCGTAGGGAACATCCACGTGACCGGTGTGGTCAACGTGGGGGGCTTCATGGAGTACTTTGTGCTTCAGAACACCCGGCTGAGCCTGGTGATGAGGATGGCTCGGGCCACCGCCTCCGGTTTGGCAGAGGCGGTTCATCGGCTTGACCAGGCCAGGCAGGGACGGCTCATCGAGTCGTCCCAGGGGTGACCGCCGCATCCAACGGCGCCGCCACCGTCAAGGCCGAGGGCAGCAGTTGGATCGTCACCGGGAGCGTTCCGGCCACCTCCCCATCCAACTGCACGGGCAAGGGATAGTCGGAGGTGATGGTCACCCGCCTGCCGCGGCTGACGGTCACTTTGGGCAGAGACAGGTGCGTCCCGGGGTAAAGGCGGGGCAAGGCTCTCAGAAGTTCTGGCAGCGAGAGGTCCCCCGCTCTCACCAGATCGAACCACCCGTCCGTAGGGTCGGCGTCTGGGGCAATGTGCATGCCCGCACCGTAATACTGGCCGTTGGCGATGGCCAGCAGCGTGATGGGCTGCGTCGTGACCTGACCGTCCACATCAATGGTCACGGGCCGCGGCCGGAACTTGATCAGGGCCTTGCCGACACCCACCAGATAAGGCACTGTGCCGCCAAAGTACTTGGGGATGGCGTTGGTCTCACGGCACACCTCGGCGTCCAGACCCACGCCTGCCGCGTTGATGAAGTAGCGGTCCAGCTTCTGGCCCACGTCCACCTGGACCGTGTAGTCGCCAAAGGCTACATCCAGAGCCTCGCGGGGAGTTCGAGGGATGCCCATGGCACGGCAAAAATCGTTGCCCGTTCCGCCCGGGATCACGCCGAGCGCCGCCCCCGTTCCCACCAATCCGTTCACCGTCTCGAACAGGGTCCCGTCGCCGCCGAGGGACACGACGCGGTCCGCTCCGGCAGCCGCCGTCTGAGCCGCCAGCCTGGTTGCATCTCCGGCGCCTCGGGTGAAGAGGGGTTCCACATTGTGCCGGCTCTCCCTGACGGCAGGTAAGAGCGATTGCCAGATGCGCATGCCGCGCCCCCGACCCGCGGTCGGGTTGACAATGACGGCGATGTTCATGGCTTCCTCCACGGGTGCGGAGAGCCCGGCCTCAAGGCCGGGCTCTGGCATCTGGTTTGCTTCTACGCCGGCTTTGCGTTCGGCTTGGCCGCCGTGTCCTGCGGAGAGGGGGCAGAACTGCGCATGACGCTGACGCCCTGGAATACTGCTCCTTCGGCAATGACCAGGTGACCGACCTTGATGTCCCCGTACAGCCGGCCTGACGGGACGATCTCCAGCCGGCCCTCGCAGTCGACATTGCCCTTGATCTGGCCGGCAACGGTAATCTGCTTAGACTTGACGTTGGCCACCACGACGGCGTGTTCGCCGATCACCAGCTCTCCGCTGTGATTGATCTCGCCTTCAAGCTTGCCGTCGATCCTGACCACGCCGCTGGAAATGAGTGCCCCGCGAAACTCCGTTCCTCGCCCCAGGATCGTCTCCACACGCTCCTGAGAGGCTCCTTCCGCTTCTTTACGCCCGAACACGGCGCTTCCCCCTATGCCCAGAAAAAATTGCGGCAAGACGATTAGTCGGTGAGGTAGTTCCGAGCATTGACAAGCGTTCCGTTGACATGCACCTCATAGTGGACATGAGGGCCGGTGGTTCTGCCGGTCATGCCCACGTAGGCAACGACTTGGCCCTTCTTGACGTGGTCTCCAACCTCCACGGCGATGCGGGAGTTGTGGCCGTAAATGGTAACGAAGCCGTAGCCGTGATCCACCGTGACCTTCTTACCATACCCGCCGTCCCAGCCGGCCTCGACAACCACGCCATCACCGGTGGCGTAAACGGGGGAACCGTAAGGCGCGGCGATGTCCACGCCGGGATGGAACTCCGAGCCCCATCCGTAGGGGTTGCGGCGGTAACCGTAGTCAGAGGTGATCTGCCCGTACGAGGGCCAGATGGACGGTTTGGCGGCAAGGTACCGAAGCTTCTCGGCCACGTCCTTATGCAGTTGTTCCAGGCTGGTTTGCCGCGTCTCGATCTCGGCTTTGGCTTGCCCCAATTCGGCCAGCATCTGGGCGCTGACTTGCAGGTCGCCCCGGCTGGACCCTACCTCCGAGGATTGTGGACCCAGGGCGGCAATTAGGCCCGAAGTCTCAGCGCTGCCCACCGGGAAACCAGGCCCCCCCAAAGAGGCAACGCGAGCGGCGTCCCGCAACGTGGGACGGTAGTTGGGCGAAACCGGAGCAAGCCCGACGCTATTGCCGTCCTTCGGGGCGGGGGCGGTCGGTTTTGGCCCCAGTTTCATCATCTCACGCACCTGGCGGTCAAGATCCTCCAGCTTCCGCAGGCTGTCCTGCACCGCCTCCGTCTCTTTGGACAACGAATCCAACTGCTCCCGCTGTTCGGCGGTTACCTGCCGCAGCTGGCGCAATTCCCCCATATTGGCGGTCATCTTCTGATAGGAGTTGGTGAAGATGAGCAAGGCCAGCCCCACCAGCCCCAGCACCGTAAGCACAGCTTCCACGTATGCCAGAGGCACGCGGAAGCTGCGAACGGTGCGTTCCGAGTGGGGGATGATCATAATGGTGAAGAACCGTTTGTGTTCCCGGGCCAAGCAGATCACCGTTTTCTGAGGCCTTGTGGAGCGCAAGGCCGCCTATCATCAGTGGCGAGCGACGCGCCTTGGAGATATTCGCCAAAAACCTCGGATTCCCTGCCCGGTTGGCGGATTCTCTATGATTTGGCTGCAATCGCCAGCTTCTGGCTCGATACCCCGGTAGCCTTGCCCAGGGCTTCCTTCTCCTCGGCTGTGAGGAAGTAGGTGGACTGACCGCCCATTATCGGCTTGGCATAGACCCGCGACTCGTCCCGGCCATAGAGGCTGGAGACCACCACGCCGTTCAAGTCCCGATCGAGAAGAGCGATTGCGAAGCTGAGGTCGCTCCCCGTGTCGGCAAAGGCATTGAAACGGACCACCCCAACGTGCTGAAGGTGCCGCCGGCTGGCTTCCTCCACCGCCGAACAACGCCGGTCTAGCTCGCCTACCTTGGCTGTGGAGTCCTCCACACGGCGCGACTGCTCAGCCAACAGACCTTCGAGGTCCAACTGCTTCGAATTCCGCCAGATTGCGTAAAGGCGCTTTTTTAGCGCCGCTATCTGAAAGATCAACACAAGAACGATAAGGCCCAAAAGCGCAACCACAGCCGATAGCACGATCAGCCAAAGCGCACCGGCTCGAGTGGCAGCAGCTAGCACTGCAGACAACGATGAACGTCTCCCTCCGGGGCAAGGCCCATGACCCGCCCGTCCTTCCTCAAACCTTGCACGATCCTGCGCTGCGATGGGCGGAGCCGAACCGGGGTTGTTCCACGTGGAACTGTTCCACGTGGAACGCCTTAGGCCAGCAGCAGGTCGATGACCCGCTGCAGGTCGTCCTCTCCGAAGAAGCTTATCTCGATCCGGCCCTTCGCCTCACCGCTCGCAATCCGGACAACGGTCCCCAGGCGCTCTCCAAGTTGAGCCTCCACGGTGGCGATGGCGGGATCCTTTGCAGCCTTCCGCCCGCCCTTCCCAACCGCCTCGGCCCTCTCCTCACGCTTCAGCAGCACCTCCGTCTCCCTGACGGAAAGGCCTTTAGCGGCAACGGCCTGCGCCAGGGCCGCCTGCCTTTTGGCGTCGCTCACGCTGAGCAGTACTTTGGCATGGCCCATGGACACCTTGCCCTCGGCCACGCTGCGCCGGACTTCTTCGCCCAAGTGCAGCAGCCGGAGGGTGTTGGCGACCTGGGACCGGCTCTTTCCAAGCCGCCGCGCCAGGTCCTCCTGGGTCAAGCCGAACTCCCGGATGAGCCGGTCATACGCTTCGGCTTCCTCAATTGGGTTAAGGTCCTCGCGCTGCAGGTTCTCAATCAGCGCGATCTCCACGACCTGCGACTGGCTGAGCTCCTTCACCATAGCAGGAATGGTCCTCAGCCCTGCCATCCGCGAAGCGCGCCACCGACGCTCGCCGGCCACAATCTCAAATCCTTCGCCCTGGCTCCGGACCAGGATCGGCTGGACCACGCCGTGCTCCCGAATAGAGTTGGCCAGTTCCTCCAGCTTATCGCCGTCAAATCCCTTGCGCGGCTGAAACGGATTGGGCCGAACGAGGGCGATGTCAATCTCGCGAACCCCGTCCGCCGGCCCGGTGTCAGCCTCAGGAAGAAGCGCCTGCAGACCTCTCCCGAGCCCTCTCTTCTGCACGTTCCACTACCTCCTTGGCTAACTCGTAATACAGCTCTGCGCCTTTAGACTTAGGATCATAGGTGAGAATCGGCTTGCCGTGACTCGGCGCTTCTGAGAGGCGCACGTTGCGGGTGATCACGCTGCTGTACACCTTGCCCCGGAAAAACCGCTTGACTTCCTCCACCACCTGAATAGACAGGTTGGTGCGACCGTCAAACATGGTCAGCACCACACCCTCGATCTCCAGGGCCGGATTGAGGTTCCCCTGGACCAGCTTGAACGTGTTCATCAGCTGACTAAGACCTTCCAGTGCATAATACTCGCACTGAATCGGGATCAGCAAAGAGTCGGCTGCGGTCAAGGCATTGACCGTAAGCAGGCCCAGCGACGGAGGACAGTCGATAAGGGTAAAGTCATAATCGCCCCGCACCGGCTCCAGCACCTTCTTGAGCTTGTTCTCACGCGACATCGTCGGAACCAACTCGATCTCGGCTCCAGCCAGATCAATCGTTGCCGGGATAATCTCCAGGCGTGGCAGCCCTGTCCGCTGGACAACAGAATCCGCAGGCGCATCGTTGATCAGGGCGTCGTAGATTGAACCGTTCACCCGTTTCTTGTCGATGCCGAGACCGCTGGTGGTATTCCCCTGAGGGTCGATATCGATGACCAGCACCCGCTTCCCCAGGTCGGCCAAGCAAGCCGAAAGGTTCACGGCGGTCGTCGTCTTGCCCACGCCGCCCTTTTGATTGGCAATCGCCATGACGCGCCCCATTGCGCTCAGCTCCGTTCTCTGACCGAACTACCGACCAATAGATTCGCTCCGCTCCATCACGCCTCCTCCCCTTCCAACAAGTCACACGCCTGCTAAAAACAAAAAGACCGGCTAATCGGGCCGCCCACGCAACCCCTTGCATCTTGGCGCGGCACGGAGCATTATGGGAATACCTCGTTTCGCGCTTGACTCGGGGAGGGCACCCATGCACGTTCTTCAGCCCCACCAAAGGCTGGCCGTCATCGCTCTCAGCGCGGCAGCTCCAGCGTATCTGGCACGCCTCATGCTCCATCCCAAAACCCCGGCCCAGCCGGCGGAACCGTCACCCCTTCCGCCGGCAGCGGAGGCTGTCGCTTTCCCGAGCGCAGAGAGGGCCCTTTGCCGCGGCTGGTGGGTGGAGCCGCAGGGCCCTGCCGACACCTGTGTTCTCCTGGCTCATGGCTGGACCAGCAGCGCCAGCCGCCTCGCCGGCTGGGTCGAACCCCTCCTGGGCCAGGGATATCGCGTCCTCGTGTACAACGCCAGGGGCCACGGCAACAGCGACCCCGTTGCCATCTGCTCGCTGCGCCAATTCACCGAAGACCTCGTCGCCGCTGCAGCCTACGCGCGCAGCCGCGCCGGCGGCGGCCGCCTGGCCGTCATCGGCCATTCCCTCGGGGCTGCGGCCACACTCGTCGCTCTTGCTAATGGCCTCCCCCTGGACGCCGCGGTCACCCTCGCCCCGCCGGCTCACCCCCGCCAGGCGACCGCCGATCTTCTGGCAGGCCAGGGTCTCCCCGCAGAGTACATCACCGGCCGCGTCGGTCGCCACGTGGAAACCCTCGTCGGTTGGACTTTTGACCGCATGGCCCCGGAAGTTCGGGTCAGCGAAATCACAAGCCCGGTCCTCATCGTGCACGGCAACGAAGATACGGTGGTGCCCGTGGCGCACTTCCACCGCATTCGCCGCCAGGCGCCTGCCAACGTGGAACTGGTCCTGGTCCCGGGTGCCGATCACGATACCATTCACGAGCTCCCCGAGGTGCGCCGACACGTCTTGGCCTATTTGGATCGCGTCCTGGGCAGCGTATGAAGCGGCTTCTTCTCCGGTAAACCGGGGCGCCGCGGATAGCCCTGGGGAGTCGACTCCGTCTTGCGGATCCGCACGATGGCCCTCTCCTCCGTCGCCCCGGGCAGCGTGAACCGAAGCACGTCAAGGTACTCGGCGCCCAAGGCCGTAACCGCCGGCGTCGCTTCAGCCATCTCTCGCTCGACCTCCCGCGCTTTCATGGCCAGGAACAGCCCCCCGGGGCGAACCAACGGCAGGCAATACTCCGCCAACACCGGTAGGCCGGCCACAGCCCGGGCCGTGGCCACATCGAATTGCTCCCGCAGTTCGGAGCGCCGCCCCGCTTCCTCGGCGCGAAGGTGCACCGCCTGGACGTTTCCCAACCCCGTCTCGGCAATCGCCTGATGAAGAAACGACACCCTTTTGGCCAACGCGTCCACCAACAGCACTCTCCACTGGGGCCGCGCCATGGCTACCACCAAGCCGGGAAATCCGGCCCCGGAGCCGACGTCCACCAGGCGCAGGCCCGGTTTGTCGTCAATGGCACGAAGCACGCTGAGGGAATCGACAAAGTGCTTGCGAGCGATCTCCTCCGGTGCGGTGATGGCGGTCAGATTCACCTGCTCGTTCCACTCCACCAGCAGCTCCGCGAACCGGCCCATAGCCGTCAAAGCGCCGGCACTGACACCCACTCCTAAAGCCGCGGCCCCTCGCTCTATCGCCCCTCGCACCGACTCAAGCACCTTCCACCCGACCCCCCTCCTGCCCTACCCGTGTTCTTTCGTGCTGCCCAAGGTACACCAGCAGGTAGGCTATGTCAGCAGGCGATACCCCCTCCAGCCGCTGCGCCTGTCCCAAGGAGAGAGGCCGCACCTCGGCCAGGCGGACTCGCGCCTCCGTGGAAAGGCCCGCCATGGAGCCGTAGTCCAGATCCGGCGGCAACCGCCGGTCCTCGAGCCGTCTGAACTGTGCCACCTGGGCCCCCTCGCGCCGCAAATAGCCCTCGTACTTCACTTCCAGGGCCACTTCCTCGCGTGCCTCCCGATCGGCAGAGGCCAGCTCGGGCACAAAAGCTGCCAGTTGGTCCGCCTCCACCCCGGGGCGGCGCAGAAGCGCTTCCATATTGACGGGCCCTTTCACCTGCCCGGCGCCACAGCTCTCCACCCACCGCGCCACGTCCGACCCCGGGACGGCCCAAACTTCGCGGAGGCTCGTCCGCGCCCTCTCTATTACTGCCGCCCTCTCCTGGAAGCGGCGATACCGTTCATCGTCCACCAGCCCCAGCTGCCGGCCCTTTTCGGTCAAC
This sequence comes from Bacillota bacterium, assembly GCA_023484675.1. The sequence continues at coordinate 2,746 of JAMDAP010000114.1, read as the reverse complement.
CGCAGGTCGGCGTTGGATTGGCGCAGCGACAGGCGATATTCGGCCCGGGAGGTCAAGACCCGGTAGGGTTCGGTCACCCCTTTGGTCACCAGGTCGTCCACCAGCACGCCGATGTACCCCTCGCTCCGGTCCATCGTCCAGGGACCCAGCCCCTGGCTCCACCGCGCTGCGTTGACACCGGCCACCAAACCCTGCGCCGCTGCCTCCTCGTACCCGGAGCTGCCGTTCAGCTGTCCGGCGCCAAACAGACCGGGCACTCCTCTTACCTGCAGGCTCAGCTCCAACTGGCGCGGCAACAGGCAGTCGTATTCAATGGCGTAACCGGGCCGCAGCATCTCGGCTCGTTCCAAACCCGGCACCGACCTGAGAACCTCCCACTGCACATCTTCGGGCAGGCTGGTCGAAAGCCCCTGCACATACATCTCGTTGGTGTTCCACCCCTCCGGCTCCAGGAACACCTGATGCCTCGGCTTGTCGGAAAACCGCACGACTTTGTCTTCTACCGATGGGCAGTAGCGCGGCCCCGCGCCCTCGATGGCCCCGGTGTAAAGCGGCGCCCTGTGCAGGTTGCGGCGTATCAACCGGTGCGTCTCCTCGCCGGTATACGTGAGCCAGCAGGAGAGTTGGGCCCGCGGCACCGCTTCCGACAGGTAGGAAAACCGCCGCGGCACCTCGTCTCCCGGCTGTTCCTTCAGCCGCGACAGGTCCACGGTGCGGCCGTCCACCCGTGGCGGCGTCCCTGTCTTAAAGCGGCCCAGCCGCAAGCCCAGCGACCGTAGGTTCGCTGACAACCCTTGCGCCGGCAGCTGCCCGCTGGGGCCGGAGGCGAAGGCGTGCTCTCCGGTGATGACCCGCCCTTCCAGGAAGGTCCCCGTCGCCAGCACCACGGCCTTGGCGCCATATTCGATGCCGGTCTTGGTCCGAACACCGGCAACGCTCCCACCGTCTGCCAGAACGGCGTCGATCGCCGCCTGCCGCAGGTAGAGCCCCTCCTGCCGCTCGAGCACCCGCCGCACGTAGGCCTGGTAGGCACGCTTATCCGCCTGCGCCCGCAGCGCCTGCACCGCCGGGCCCTTGCCGGTGTTGAGCAGCCGCATCTGAAGGAAGGTGGCGTCGATGGCGCGGGCCATCTCCCCGCCCAGAGCGTCGATCTCCCGCACCAGATGTGCCTTGGGTGGAACACCAACGGATGGATTGCAGGCCATGAAGGCGGTGTTCTCCAAACTGGTGGACACCGCCAGGGTCCGGCACCCGAGACGCGCCGCGGCCAGGGCTGCCTCGACACCGGAGTGCCCGAGGCCCACCACCACCACGTCGAAATCACTTGCCGGGTAGGTCAAACCCTTCCTCCCCCTACTTCCTACTTGCCGATGCAAAACCGCGAAAAGATCTCGTCCAAGACGGCCTCCGGCGCCGCCTCCCCGGTCACCTCTTGCAGCGCTAACTGCGCCGCCCTCAAATCCACCGACGCCAGGTCCAGACTCACTCCCGCCCGCACCGCTTCCTGGGCCAGCCGAATGGCGGACAGGGATCGCTCCAGAGCGTCGCGCTGCCGGACCGACGCCACCAGCGCATCTTCCCCTCGCCGTCTCAGCGCCGCCTCCATGACCGCGACCATGCCCGCCCGCAGTTCCTCCAGCCCTTCCCCGGTTCGCGCTGACACGCCCACCACTGCGCGCACTCCCGGCAACCCGCCCCAGTTCTCCTTCGCCGGCACCCAGGGGCGCAGGTCCCGCTTGTTGGCGGCCACTACCAGAGGCAATCCGGCAGCACGCCTTGCCGCGGCGCTGTCCCCCTCGTTCCACCCCTGTGCCGCGTCGACTACCAGCACAGCCAGGCCGGCCTCCCGCAGGGCCGCCTCCGTTCGCGTCACCCCGGCCAGTTCCAGCTCGTCTCCAGTCTCCCGCACACCTGCTGTATCCACCAGGACCACCGGAACGCCATCCACGTCCAGGCTCTCTTCGATGGCATCCCGCGTTGTACCGGGCACGCTGCTCACAATCGCCCTCTCCGTCCCCAACAGGGCGTTCAGCAGCGAGGACTTGCCCACATTGGGCCGGCCCAGCAACACGACGCGCAAACCATCGCGCAGCAGCCGCCCTCGCGCCGCCCCCGCCACCAAGCCCTCCAGCACCCCGGCGCAGGCCTCAAGCTCGGCAGTCACCAGACTCCCGTCCAACTCCTCCAGTTCCAACTCCGGGAAATCCGCCCGTGCTTCGACCTCCGCCAGCAGCCCAACCAGCCTGTCGCCCACCTCCCGAACCCGTATCGACAGCTCGCCGGCGAGACGTTTCTGCGCAGCCGCAAAAGCTCCTTCGGTACGGGCCCGAACCAGGTCGATGGTGGCCTCTGCCTGCGCCAGATCCACCCGCCCGTTCAAGAAGGCCCGCCGCGTAAACTCCCCCGGCTCGGCCAGTCTCGCGCCGGCACGAAGAATCGCCTCCAGGGCCAGCCTTGAAGCCACTCGCCCACCGTGGCAGGACACCTCCGCCACATCCTCCCCGGTGAAGGACCGTGGTGCAGGCATGAACCAGCACAGACACTCGTCCAGCCGTTCTCCGCCTGGCCTGTCCATAAGCCAGCCAAAGTAGACCCGCCGCCCCTGACCCTCCGACAGGGGGAGCCCATCGGCTCGCCGAAACACCCGCCCGACCACCTGCAGAGCCTCAGGTCCGCTAACGCGGACCAGGCTCACCCCAGCCTCTCCCGTCGCGGTAGCCAGTGCGCCAATGGTATCGCCCAGCAA
>JAMDAP010000026.1 GCA_023484675.1 Bacillota bacterium | reverse complement strand
CTGGGGAACTGCTCCGGCAGCAATGACTCGACTGCAGCATACATAGTCAGTATGGCAGGAACTGGAGTATAATGAACGGGCCACAGGTCATAATGCCTTTGCGGGCCTACGGGTCCTTCCTGTTCCCGACCCAACTTTATTGGCCGCGGGGCTGTTGTTGCCCCCGGCCTTCCCAGGAGTGACTCCTGTGTCCAAGGAGATTGTGGTCAACGTCGACCACGAGGAAACTCGGGTCGCAACCGTCGAACACGGCAGTCTGGTTGAGATCGCCATTGAACGTCCCACCGGCCAGAGGGTGGCCGGCAACATCTACAAGGGGCGGGTGGAGAACGTCCTGCCCGGGATGCAGGCGGCCTTCGTCAACATCGGGTTGGAGCGCAACGCCTTCCTCTACGTGGACGACGCGCTGCCCATCAAGGAGGACGAGGATGACCTGCCCGACCTTCGCCACGCCAGCATTGGCGACGTGGTCAAGGAAGGACAGGAAATCGTGGCGCAGGTGGCCAAAGAGCCCATCGGCACCAAAGGGGCGCGGGTGACGCGCCATCTGACCCTGCCCGGGCGCTACCTGGTGCTCATGCCTGGCGTGGACTACGTGGGCGTCTCCCGACGCATCGAGGACGAGGCGAAGCGGGAGCGGCTGCGCAAGCTGGCCGAGTCCATCAAGCCGGAGGGGTCGGGGCTCATCGTGCGGACCGTGGCCGAAGGCGCGGAGGAAGAGGAACTCAGCCGCGACGTGGAGTTTCTGGCCCGTCTCTGGGAGCGCATCCAGGCCAAGGCCAAGGTGGCCGGGGCCCCGGCGGTGCTGCACAAGGACCTGGGCCTGCTGCTGCGGGTGGTTCGGGACGCCTTCTCGGAGGACGTGGACAAGTTGACCATCGACTCCCGCCAGGAGTACGAGAAGGTGCTGGAGCTGTTGGACCTGACGGCCCCGGAGCTGAAGCCCCGCGTCCACTACCACAGTCCCCAGGAGCGTTCCTTATTTGACGCCTACGGTGTTGAACCGGAGATTGAGAAGGCCTTGAAGCGGCGGGTTTGGCTGAAGTCCGGCGGCTATATCGTCATCGACCGGACCGAGGCCCTGACCTCCATCGACGTCAACACAGGCAAATTCGTCGGTACCACCAACCTGGCCGATACGGTGTTCAAGACGAACCTGGAGGCGGCGCGGGAGATTGCCCACCAGATCCGGCTGCGGGACATCGGCGGCATTATCGTCGTCGACTTCATTGATATGGAAGTGCCGGAGCACCGCCAGCAGGTGCTGAAGGCTTTGGAAGAGGCGGTTCGCGCCGACCGGACCAAGACCAACGTCCTCGGGCTGACCCAACTCGGCCTGGTGGAAATGACCCGCAAGAAGGTGCGCCAGTCCCTGGACGACGTGCTGCAGCGGGCGTGCCCCTACTGCGATGGCCGCGGCAAGGTGCTGTCGGAGGAGACCATGTCCCGTAAGGTCCGCGCCGACATCAAGCGGATTCTGAAGCACACCAGCAGCGAAGCCGTGTTGATCGAGGTCCATCCCAGCGTGGCGGCCCTGCTCATCGGCTCCGGCGGCGCCAACCTGCGCGACCTGGAGCGGGAGACAGGCAAGCTGGTCTATGTCAAGGGCGATTCCGACTGCCACCTGGAGACCATGAATCTGCGGGCCTTGGGCACCCGTGAAGAAGTGGAGGCCAAGGCCTTGCCGGTACGGGCGGGCCAGCAGCTCGAACTTAAGGTGGAGGAACCCCACGCCACCAACCCGGTGGATGGCATCGCTCGTGTCGACGGCTACGTGGTCGACATTGAAGGCGGGGGCGGCCGCGTCGGCGAGCGGGTGCGGATCGAAGTGGTCAAGGCCTTCCGCACCTACGCCAAGGCCCACTTGATTTAGGACCGTTAAATCATCCGTCGGTTGGCGTGTCTTTCGTTGACAGCCGGCCGGGCGGATGCTATCATTTCTAAATGTGGGCGCAGCGTTTGCTCTCGTCCGCCAACCGCTCGGTTCAGGGCTGTAAATGCGGTGTTGTGGCGTCCTGACGGTTCTAGCCGCAACTTTCGCTGCCCTGCCGGCGAGTCTGGGTTGGAGGTGTCTTCGTGTACGCAATCGTGGAAGCCGGCGGCAAGCAGCTTCGTGTGGCGGCCGGCGACGTGGTACGGGTCGAGAAGCTGGAAGCCGAAGTGGGCGGCAAGGTTACGCTGGACCGCGTTCTTGCCGTGAGCAAGGATGACGGCCAGATGATCGTGGGCACGCCCACGGTGACCGGAGCCAAGGTGTCGGCGGAAGTGGTTGAGCAGGGCAAGTTGGCCAAGATTCTTGTCTTCAAGTATAAGAGCAAAGCCAACTACCGCCGTCGCTATGGCCACCGTCAGCCGTTCACCCGGCTGAAGATCGAGAGCATCGAGGCGTAAATCGTGATTAAGGCCGAGGTGCGCCGGGACCGGGCAGGCTGGGTGACCGGCTTCACGGTGACGGGACATTCCGGTTTCGCCCCCCATGGCGAGGACATCGTCTGCGCCGGGGTTACGGCCCTAAGCGAGGCGGCGGTCCTCGGTCTGCAGCGGGTGGCTGGTGTGCAGCCGCAGGTGGAGATGGAGGATGGTTTTGTCCGCTGCGAACTGCCGCCGCTGGCCCAGGCGCAGGAGGTCAAGGCACAGGCCATCATCGAGACGATGATCTTGGGGCTGCGCGACATCGCCAAGGACTATCGCCGCTATGTACGCATTACTGAAGTGAACGGAGGAGAATGAGCTATGCTTCTGCAGCGCTTTGCACATAAGAAGGGCGTCGGCAGCTCACGCAACGGCCGTGACTCCAACCCCAAGATGCTTGGCATCAAGCGGTTTGACGGTCAGTTTGTCAGCGCCGGCAGCATCCTCGTCCGGCAGCGGGGCACGCCGGTGCACCCCGGTGACAACGTGGGCATCGGCAAGGATGATACGCTGTTCGCCAAGATCGACGGATATGTGGCTTTCCAACAGAAGGGCAAGGATCGCAAGCAGGTCAACATCCTGCCGAATCGCGTTGCACTCTAGCAGCAAGCGCCCCAGTGCTTAGCCAGCCTGGGGCCTTTCTGTCTTTGGGGGCGATTCCCGTGGTTTCCTTTGCCGGCTGGTTGTTCCTATTGACAACGCTGATCTTTGGCCTCCTCTGGTACTGGGAACGCCGGCGGCGCCTTCGCGAAGCGGTGGAGGCGCAGCGGCTTCGAGACGCCCTGGGGCAGGACCTGGTCAAGGTGATTCGCAACCAGCGGCACGGCTTCATGAACCATCTGCAGGTCATCTCCGGTTGGCTTCAGCTCAAGAAGCCGGACCATGTGCTGGAATACATTGACGGCATTCGCAAGAAGCGGGAGCAAGAGAGCCAGATCCTTCGCATCAAGAGCCTGGAGGTCCTGGGGCTGCTCTTGACCAAGTCCTCCCTGGCGGAAGCCAATGAGCTGGACGTGCGTTGGGAGGTCAGCGGTGCCCTTGCCGACCCGCCTCATGTTTTCGTGGAGGCGCTGGGCCAGGTGCTGGAGCTTCTGATTATGGGACTGTCTCGCAGCGGGGCCTTGCAGCCGCTTATTGTGCGCCTGTCGGATGAGGCGGGGGAATACCGGACTGAGCTCATTGCCGAGGGGGTGCAGCTCACTGCGAGCAGTGGCATTGAAGCGGCGACCCTGGCCGAACTGGCTGCACAGGTGCGGGCCGCCGGCGGCCAGTGGTTGGAGGAATTGGCTCCATCCTACGTGCTAAGAGTAGCGATGACCCGCAGAGGGGGTTCGCTGCGGCATACTAGAACCGGGTGAAAAGGCTTGTTTATTGATCAGGCACGCGTTTACGTGAAGGGCGGCGACGGCGGGAACGGCATCGTGTCCTGGCGCCGCGAGAAGTATGTGCCCCGGGGTGGCCCGGCCGGCGGCGACGGCGGACGCGGCGGCAATGTTATCCTGGTGGTGAGCGAGGGGCTGCGCACCCTGCTGGACTTCAAGTACCAGCGGCACTTCAAGGCGGAGCGGGGCGAGTACGGCGGCACCTCCAACCGGCACGGCGCCAACGCGTCGGACCTGGTGGTCAAGGTTCCACCGGGCACCGTGGTACGGGATGACGACACGGGCGAGGTGCTGGGCGATCTGATCGAGCCCGGCCAGAACCTGGTGGTGGCGCGCGGGGGTCGCGGCGGTCGCGGCAACGCCAGCTTCCTGAGCAATGCCAACCGGGCGCCGTCTTTTGCCGAGAAGGGCGAGCCCGGACAGGAACGCTGGATCTCCCTGGAGCTGAAAGTGGTGGCGGATGCCGGCCTGGTGGGTTACCCCAATGCCGGCAAGTCCACCTTCCTGTCCCGTGTTTCGGCGGCTCAGCCGAAGATCGCCAACTATCCCTTTACCACTCTAACTCCCAACCTGGGGGTGGTGGCCGCGGGCGAGGGGCGGTCCTTCGTCCTGGCTGACATCCCCGGACTCATCGAGGGGGCGCACCAGGGCACGGGGCTCGGACACGAGTTCCTGCGCCACGTGGAACGCACCCGCTTGTTGCTGCACGTGCTGGACACCGCCGGTACCGACGGGCGTGACCCCCTGGCCGACTTCGAGGACATCAACAAGGAGCTGGCTCTGCACGATCCGGCCCTGGCTTCCCGGCCGCAACTGGTGGTCTGCAACAAGATGGACCTGCCGGAGGCCCGGGAGCGGTTCCCACGCTTGGCGGAGGAGATCGTCAACCGGGGCTACGAGGTGTTTGCCATCTCCGGCGCAACCGGTGAGGGCATGGACCGGGTGATCTACCGGGCCGCGGATTTGTTGGACGAGATGGGCCCACCCCCCGTGACCACGGAGTCAACCGCGGAGGAGCAAGTCTTCCGGCCCCGGCCCTCGCGGGAGCACCATATCGATGTTCAGGAAGGCGTCTTTGTTGTCTCCGGCGAGGACATCGAGCGCCTGGCAGCGATGACCGACTGGCGCAACGACGAGGCCGTGCGGCGGTTCAACCGTGTTCTGCAGCGGCGCGGCATTGAGGACGAATTGCGGGCCATGGGAGCCAAGGATGGCGACACCGTGCGCGTGCGCGACGTGGAGCTGGAGTTCGGCAGTGGCCTGGAGGGTTGAGATTATCGTGCGGCTGGGTATCTTAGGGGGCACCTTCGATCCCATTCACATCGGCCATCTGGCCCTGGCAGAAGCGGCGCGCTCGGCGTTCGACCTGGAGCGCGTGCTTTTCGTTCCGGCGGCGGTGCCGCCCCACAAGCCGGTGGAGCCGGTGGCTGCCCCCGAGCACCGGCTGGCTATGGTGCGCCTGGCGGTGGAGGGCAACCCGTTCTTCGCTGTCAGCGCCATGGAACTGGAGCGCGGCGGGCCGTCCTACACCGTCGACACCCTGGCCGAGTTGCGCCGCCTTGACCCCGAGGCTGAGCTCTATTTCGTCACCGGGGCGGACGAAGTCGTCACCCTGGATACCTGGCGGGAGCCTGCCCGCCTCCTGGAACTGGCCCATTTCGTGGCCGCCACCCGGCCCGGCTTCAGCCCGCGCCAGTTGGAGGAGGCGGAGGGGCGGCTCGGCCCTGCCGCCCGGGGGCGGCTGCACGCCCTGCCGTGGCTGGAGATTGGCCTTTCCTCAACGGATTTGCGGGGGCTGCTCCAGGCCGGCAGGCCAGTGCGCTACCTGGTGCCGGACAAGGTGGCTGCCTACATCGAACAGCAGCGTCTCTACCGGCCGCCGTCCCAGGACAGCGGGCCGGCCCGGGCTTGAGGCGAGGAGGGGCCACGGTGCGGAACCGTTACGGTGAAATCTGGAGATGGTTGGAGAAGCGGCTGACGCCTTCCCGGCTGGCTCACACGCGGGGCGTTTTCAACACGGCCCTGGAGTTGGCCGGGCGTTACGGCGCCGATGAGGAAAAGGCAGGTCTTGCTGCCATTCTGCACGATGCTGCGAAGAATCTGGGAGCCGCGCAATTGTTGAGTTTGGCCGGGCAAGAAGGTATCATAGTTGACATAGTACAGCAGCAGGCGCCGGATCTGCTTCATGGGCCGGTGGCTGCTGTTTTGGCCCGCCGCGAGTTGACGATTGCCGATGAGGACGTGCTGCGCGCTATCGCCATCCACACCACCGGAGCGCCCGGCATGTCGATTCTGGATAAGGTCATCTACCTGGCCGACTACATTGAGCCGGCCCGTAACTTCCCCGGCGTTCTTGAACTGCGGCGGACCGCGGCGCGCAACCTGGACCAGGCCGTTCTGCAGGCCATGGACGGAACGTTGCGTCACGTCATCGACCGCGGCTTGCTCATCCACCCCCTGACCGTTGCGGCCCGCAACTGGCTCCTCGAGCAGATGCGCCGGAGGGAGGGGGAACTTCCCAGCAGGGGGTGACTCCCATGGCTGAGATGCCGGACAAGAGTGATGACCTGGCTTGGGCCATCGACGCCAACGGCTGCGCCACTGGTGGACCGGCTGCTTCGCGGCCCCACGGCCGGCGGCAGGGGTCAGGCGCAGGTGTAGCGAATACCCAGGCGTGGCCAAGAGGCGCCAAGGAGCGCGGAACAGCCGCGCTTGAGAAGAAAGGCAGGGAACTGCTTGGACGTCAAGGAAGAAGCGATGCTCGCAGCCCAGGCGGCCAGCGACAAGAAGGCCAAGAGCGTGACCGTTTTAGATATGAGCCAGGTGTCCAGCGTTGCCGATTTCTTCGTGATCTGCAGCGCCAGCAACCCGATCCAGGCGCGGGCCATTGCGGACGCGGTCGAGGAGAAGCTCGGCCCTGTCACCCGTCGCGGCCACCGCGAGGGCTATGACCTGGGGCGCTGGGTGCTCCTCGACTACGGACCCCTGGTCATCCACATCTTCCATGAGGTGGAGCGGGACTACTACAACCTCGACCGCCTCTGGGGAGATGCACCGAGCCTGCCCGTGGCTTTCGCTGAAGCCTAGCCCGGTGGTCTTCGGACGCGGCTGGATTGGCCAGATGTTGCCGTCTTGACTTCGCCCAGCCCGCCACGTATAATCAAAAATGTTCCTTGCGGCCGCCCGTTTTCGCCGGCCGCTCATAGAGATAAGCGCAGTGATGAGGAGCAGTACGCCGGGTGACTTTCTGAGAGAGCCGCCGTCAGGTGAAAGTGGCGGCAGAGAAGCCGGCGGAACTCGCCTCGGAGCGGGCCGGGTGAAGGTAGCAGTAGTCCGGCACGTCACGTGCACGTTACGCACATGAAGTTGATCTGGTTTTGTGTGGGGCCAGGGGATCGAACCCCTGACCTCGTGAATGGCATTCACGAGGTCAGGGGTTCGATCCCCCTTGGCTCCACCAATTCTTGATTAAGTAGGGTGGTACCGCGGGAAACGTCTCGCCCCTAATGGGGTGGGGCGTTTTTTGCATACTTTTGAAGCCGTAAACTGCAATCAAGGGGGTGCCTGGCGTGGAAGACCGCTACGATGTAGAAGCAGTCGAGACCAAGTGGCGGCAGCGGTGGGAAGACTCCAAGATTTATCAGGTGGAGGCGGACCCGAACCGGCCCAAGTTTTACTGCCTGGAGATGTTCCCTTACCCTTCCGGGGAGCTCCACATGGGCCACGTGCGCAACTATTCCATGGGTGACGTGGTGGCGCGCTACCGGCGCATGGGGGGCTACAACGTGCTGTACCCCATGGGCTTTGACGCCTTCGGCATGCCGGCCGAGAATGCTGCCATCAAGCGCAAGCTCCCCCCGTCCAAGTGGACCTGGGACAATATCCACACCATGGAGCGACAGCTCCGGCAATTGGGCAGTTCCTACGACTGGCGGCGCGAAGTGGCCACCTGCCATCCCGACTACTACAAGTGGACGCAGTGGCTGTTTCTGCTGTTTTACAGGCGGGGGCTTGCCTACAAGCGCAACGCGCCCGTCAACTGGTGTCCGACCTGCCAGACGGTGCTGGCTAACGAGCAGGTGGTGGATGGTGGCTGCTGGCGTTGCCACTCGCCGGTGGCCAAGAAGAACCTGGCCCAGTGGTTCTTCAAGATTACGGACTACGCTGAGCAGCTGCTGGACGATCTCAAGTTGCTGCAGGGCTGGCCGGAGCGCGTCCGCACCATGCAGGAGAACTGGATCGGCAAGAGTGCCGGCTGCGAGATCAATTTCCGAGTTGCCCCGGCCAGCCCCGGCGCGGGTGAGACCTTTCCCGTCTTCACGACGCGCCAGGATACAATCTTCGGTGTCACCTATGTGGTCCTGGCTCCCGAACACCCGCTGGTGGAGCGCCTGGTGGCAGGTACGCGCCAAGAGGGGCCGGTGCGGGAGTTCCGTGAGCGGCTGAAGGGGCAGAGTGAAATCGCCCGTCTGTCTACGGAAACGGGGAAGGAAGGCCTGTTCACCGGAGCCTACGCCGTCAATCCGCTGGACAGCCAGCAGATTCCGATCTGGATCGCCAACTACGTGCTGATGGAATACGGCACCGGCGCCGTGATGGGCGTACCGGCCCACGACCAGCGTGACTTTGAGTTTGCCACGAAGTACGGCCTGCCCATCCGCGTCGTCATCCAGAACCCGGAGGGGAACCTAAATCCGGCCACCATGACCGGGGCTTACACCGAGCCCGGCCCCATGGCCAATTCCGGCCCCTTTGACGGGCTATCCAACGAAGAAGGCAAGGATAAAGTCGCCGGCTACACCGAGGAGAAGGGCATGGGCCGGCGGAAGGTAAATTACCGCCTGCGGGACTGGCTGATCTCGCGGCAGCGCGCCTGGGGCGCCCCCATTCCCATCGTGTACTGCGAGCGCTGCGGCATGGTGCCCGTGCCTGAGGAGCAGCTCCCGGTGTTGTTGCCCGAGGGTCTGTCCTTTACCGGGGAGGGCGCCTCGCCTCTGGCCAAACATGAGGCCTTTGCCAACACGACCTGCCCAACCTGCGGCGGCCCGGCCAGGCGCGAAACCGACACCATGGACACCTTCGTCGACTCTTCCTGGTACTATTTCCGCTACACCTCGCCCGGCTGCGATGAGTTGCCCCTCGATCCGAAGAAAGCCGATTACTGGTGCCCCGTAGACCAATACATCGGCGGCATCGAGCACGCGGTTCTCCGTTTGCTGTACTCGCGCTTCTTTACCAAGGTGCTGCGCGACGCCGGCTTGATTAAGTTCAGCGAGCCCTTTACGAACCTGCTGACCCAGGGCATGGTGTTGAAGGACGGCTCGGCGATGTCCAAGTCCAAGGGCAACATTGTCAGCCCGGATGAGATCTTTGGCCGCTACGGCGTGGACACGGCTCGCCTGTTCATTCTCTTCGCTGCCCCGCCGGAGCGCGAGCTGGATTGGACGGACACCGGCGTTGAGGGCGCCAGCCGCTTCCTGCACCGGGTCTGGCGCCTGGTGGCCGGCTACCGGGAGAAGATCAGCAACTACCGCCATGACGACCTGGACGCCACCCGCGTGAACGGCGGTGCCGGCCAGCCCAGATCGGCCAGCCGGGAGCGTCCGGACCACGACCGGGAACTGCTGCGCCTGGTGCACCGAACGGTGAAGAAGGTGGGCGGCGACCTGGAGGGGCGCTTCGCCTTTAACACAGCCATCGCCGCCATCATGGAGATGGTCAATGGTCTCTACGCCTATCGCGAACGCATTCCGAACGAGGAGCAAAACGCGCAGGTAATTGGCGAGGCTCTGGAGAAATTGACATTCCTGCTGGCTCCGTTTGCTCCCCACCTGGCGGAGGAGCTTTGGGAGATGACCGGCCACCAGGGCAGCGTGCATCTGGCTCCCTGGCCGGCCTATGACGAAGCCGCCTTGGAGTCGGAGACGGTGGAGATCGTCCTGCAGGTCAACGGCAAGTTGCGCGACAGGCTGGTGGTGGCGGCGGAACTGGACGAGGAGGGGCTCCGGGAGGAAGCCCTGGCCAACCCCCGGGTGCGCCAGCACATCGAGGGCAAGCAGGTGGTGAAGGTCATCACCGTGCCAGGCCGTCTGGTCAACGTGGTGGTCAAGTAGGCCTGCCGGCGGCTGGGTCAGCCAGGGTGGGCCGAGTCGGAACCCGCCTGGAGGCTGACCCTGTGGAAATGAATCTGCCGAACAGCATCACCGTGGTCCGGATCTTCCTGGTGCCGGTCTTCCTGTTGCTGGTGCTGATCAAGATCCCCTACGGCGCCCTGCTCGCCGCTGCCGTCTTTACGCTGGCCGCCTTCACCGACGGCCTGGACGGGTATCTGGCCCGTCATCGCGGCCAGATCACCACCCTGGGCATGCTTCTGGACCCCTTGGCGGACAAGCTGATGGTCACCGCAGCCTTCATCCTCCTGGTGGCCTACAACCCGCAGGTGATGAAGCCATGGATCGCCGTTCTGGTGATCGGCCGCGAATTCCTGGTCAGCGGACTGCGCTCGATCGCCTCCGGCGAAGGCTTCACCATTCAAGCCAGCGACCTGGGCAAGCTCAAGACGGTGGTGCAGATCGTCGCCATCGTGGCCGTCATTCTCAACCACCGCTGGGATACATGGTTCCTCGGCTGGTTTCCCATCAGCGTCCGGCTGATCGCCGTCACCGCGACCTACTGGATGGCGATCCTCTCGATCATCTCCGCCGCCGACTATTTTGTTGGCTTTTGGAACAAGATCGACCACGTCTCCGGTCGTCGCCGTGCCTCCGTGCTGAACCGTAGCCGAAAGACGATCGTACCCTCGAAGGTTGCAGCACGCAGCGAGGACCGGACGCCTGCCTCCCACCCCGGAGTGTCACGTCTTTAACCCTCTGAAAGACTCCGGAGGCCTGCAACGAAGTCCTGAGCGCCACCACAGTCATCGTGTCGCAACCTCTCCTCGACTATCCCCCAACCCTTCTAGTGCCCCAAATCGAGTCCGGAAGCCGCTCTGGCACTCCCACCGCTCCACTGCCCGCAGTGGAGCGCCAAGCCGGAATCGCGGAAGCAGGGATCTCAGGAAAAGCTTGAAGCCACCCTCCCGCGGACCGGAGTCCCAGAGCATCTTCTGTGCAGGCGTCTTCCAACGCCTGCACGCATCATGCTCTATGCATGCGCACTGTGCCCGCGCTGTTCACGATGCACAAAGTGATAGGGCGGCCACGGACCGGAGAGCTGCATCGCATAGTCCTTCAACTCCAGCGCTATCGAACTGTACTTGTTCTGGTACCGCTCCACCGTTCTCTTCTCCACCAGATGGGCGATATCCAACAGCATCTTGCCACAGTCCATCCGCTTGCAGGTCACCTCTTCGGCCACCGGCGAGAACATCCGGTGCATCTGCACGGAGAGCGCTCGCGCCCTCGATTGACGCTCCCTCTGCCGTGCGGCCGACTCCCGCAGC
>JAMDAP010000126.1 GCA_023484675.1 Bacillota bacterium | reverse complement strand
GAGATGCCCAGCACCACCGGCACGGCCAGCAAGATGCGCCGCAGGAGGAATCTGGCCATGCGTCTACCTCCTCTGGTAGGGGTCCAGGGCATCGCGCAGCCCGTCGCCCAAAAGGTTGAAGCTCAGAACCGTCAGCATGATGGCCAGGCCGGGGTAGAGCACCAGCCAAGGGGCAGCACGGTAGAAATACTGCCCCTGCTGGATCATGCCGCCCCAGGAGGGAGTGGGCGGCTGCACCCCAATACCCAGGTAGCTGAGGGCCGCCTCCAGCATGACGTTGTTGGCGACGCCCAGGGTGCCCCAGACGATGATGGTCGGCATCAGGTGGGGTAGGATGTGCCGCACGATAATGCGGCTGCCCGGGGCGCCGATAGCCCGGGCCGCCTCGACGAACTGCCGCTCCCGGATAGCCATGACCTCGCCGTAGACCACCCGGGCGATCCAGGTCCAGTAAACGGCGCCGATCACCACGATGATGATACCGAGGCTCGGGCGCAGGATGGCGGCCAGAGCGATGGCCAGGAGCAGAGTGGGGAAGGCCATCATCATGTCGGTGAAGCGCATGATGGCATTGCCGGCCCAGCCGCGCACATAGCCGGCGGTGGCCCCCAGCAGGACGCCAATGCCCAGGGCCATGCCATTGGCCAGCACCCCCACCGTGAGTGAGGCCCGGGCCCCCCAGATGATGCGGGAGAGCAGGTCGCGGCCGTTCTGGTCCGTGCCCAGGATGAACTGGGTACTCCCCGGCAGAGTGCTGGGGACGGGCAGCCCCTGCTCGGTGAGGCCCTGGTTGAACTGGTTCGCCGGGTTATGGGGCGAGAGCACCGGCGCCAGGATAGCGACGGCTATCAGCACGAGCACGAAGATGCCCCCCAGCAGGGCCGGCCGATTCTTACGGAAGCGGCGCCAGGCGGCGGCCAGATAACTGTCCGCCGCCTGCGCCTGCACCTCCACCCCGTCCACGTTGAGGGGAGAGGGAAGGGCCGTCATTGCCCGGACGCCTTCCAGAGGTACTCGTAGCGGAGGGTGTGCTCCGGGTGGGCGAAGTCCTGGGGCTCACCCTTCAACTTCTCGGAGTGGGCGATGTCGTACTGGGCGTTGTAGACCGGCACCCAGACGGCGTCGTCCATCAGCTTGCCAAAAAGCTGCTTGATGACTTCCATGCGGGCTGCCTTGTCGGTCATGCCGCGGGCCTTGTCGGCCAGCTTGTCGGCCTCGGGGTTGGCGTACCAGGACCAGTTCCAGCCGCCTTGCACGGCCGAAGCCGAACCCAGGATGGGGCCGTAGAAATCGTCTGGATCCGGATAGTCCTGGATCCAGGCCAGACCACCGGACCAGACCAGGGGCACCTTGCCTGGCGTGCCGGCATCCTCAATCACGGTGCTGGAGGCCAGGGTGCGCAGGGTCAGCTTGACACCGATCTTGGCCAGGTCCTGCTGAATGGACTCCGCCAGCTTGGGCTGTGGATCGGTGGAGATGGCCTCCATGCTGGTGGAGAAGCCCTTCGGGTAGCCGGCCTCGGCCAGCAGCTTCTTGGCCCCATCCGGGTCGTAGGGATAGCCCTTATAGTCCTTGTCGTAGCCGGGCATCAGCGGCGGCAGGATCTGGTTCGCCACGGTGCCGCGGCCGCCCATTAGCTTGACGATGCGCTCCTTGTCAATGGCCATGTTCAGAGCTTGGCGCACCCGAACGTCGTTAAAGGGCTTGACCTGAGTGTTGATGGCCACGTAGATGGTGCTGACCTGGGGCTGGGTGGTGAGGCGGTCCTTCCAGGCCGGGTCGTTCTTGATGCGGGCGTACTCGGCGGCAGGGATGGGATCGCCCATCAGGTCCAGGTCCCCCTTCTCCACCCGCAGCAGGGCTACCTCGGGGGCCACGCCCACCTGAATGGTCACCTTGTCCAACCGCGGCAGGCCGGGCACGAAGTAGTTGGGATTCTTCTCAAAGGTCAGCTGCTGGCCCGACACCCAGTCCTTGAAGACGAAGGGGCCCGTGCCCACCGGGTGGTGACCGAAGTTATCGCCGGACTTGTCGACTTCCTCCTTGGGCACGATGAAGGCGAAGTTCAAAGCCATCTTGTTGAGGAAGGTGACGTCGGGCTGGGCCAGGGTGAACTCGATGGTATACGGATCTTTCACCTTGATGCCGGATACGCTGGTGGCCTTGCCGTCGATGAAGTCCTGAGCCCCGGCGATGCCGGTGAAGAAGCCGGCGCCGGGACTCTTCGTCTTTGGGTCCAGCACGCGCGTAATGGTATAGGCCACGTCGTCGGCCTTCAGCTCGCGGCCGTTGTGGAACTTGACGCCCTTCTTGAGCGTAAAGGTGTACACCTTGGCGTCGCTGCTGACCTGGGGCATGCCATCGGCCAGGCGCGGCACCAGGTTGGTGGTCTCGTCATAGTCGAGGAGGCCGTCAAAGACCATCTTCTCGGCTGGCCAGTTGGTCCAGTCGTAGCCGATGGCCGGGTCCAGGGTGGCCAGGTCGTCCTTGTAGGCCACGGTGAGGCTGCCCCCGGAGGCGGGCCCGCCCGAAGCGGCGCCCCCGCCGGACGGCTGGGACGAAGGCTGTTGCTGGTCCGGACCCAGGGCGGACTTGCCGCCGCAGGCAGTCAGGGAGATGGCCAGCGCGGCCATAACCGCGGACGCGGCAGCAAGACGCAGCGGCCTTGGCGCAAAGAGCTTTCTCAACACACGGATCAACCCCCCGCGCTGGGGTTTATCGCCTTATTTGGGAAACATGGATTCTCTTTCCCATGCTAAAATCCTGCTGCCTTAGCGGGGAAAAGGCGGCGATCGTGGCGGGGCGGTTGAAGGTTGGCGACATCGTCCGCGAGGTTACAAGCAAGGAGGCGCCCTACTTCCACCAAACCTGCTCCAACACCCGCATCGTGTTGCCACCGATGACCTTGGCGACGTCCTCGTCGGAGTACCCGTGCTTCACCAGCCACCCAACGATGTTCGGAAACGCCTCCGCCGGGTTCTCGATGCCCGCCACGTACTCCACCTCATCGAAGGCCTTCTTGCCATGGGACTGGGAGATGGAGAGCTGGTTGGCAAAGGCGTGGTGAAGTCCCACGTGATCGCCGAAAAGGGTGTCGGGGCCAAAGGACGCGTGGTCGATGCCCACCAGGTCGGCCACGTACTCAAAATGCTCCATGATCGACTCCAGGGAGTGCTGCGGGTGCTTGGGGGTCAGGGTCGTGTGGGGCGCTGCCTCAATGCCGATCACCCCGCCTTTGGCCGCACAGGCGCGAAGCACCTTGTCCGGCTTCAGCCGGTTTGAGTTCCATAGCGAGCGTGCGCCGGCATGGGTGATGAACACGGGCTTATCCGAAGCCTCGATGGTATCCAGGGAGGTCTGGTCGCCGGCGTGGGAAACGTCCACGGCGATGCCCAACTGGTTCATCCGCCGCACCGCCTGCCGGCCGAACTCAGTGAGCCCGGCGTCCCGCGCCTCTCGCAGGCCCGATCCCAGGGTGTTGGACTCGCTGTAGACCACACCCATGAGACGGACGCCCAGCCCATAGAGGATGTCAATGCGGTCCACTTCGTTTTCAATCGGCGTGGCCGACTCCAGCGAGACGATGAAGGCAATCTGGCCGTTCCGCTTGGCCCTCCGGATGTCCTCCGTGGTCAGGCCCAGGATGACCATGTCCTGGTGGGCGATGTCGCTGAGCCGCATGCCAATGTCGAAGATGATGTCGTCCCATTTCCAGCCGTTGCGGGAGGTGATGAGGGCGGTGCCGTCCATCATGTTGTCGAAGATGGCATCGAGGCCTGAAATGCTGAGACCTTCGTAGCCCGTCCAGTCCCGGCCCCAGCGGCGGTACTCCCAGATCTCATTGACGTTGTCGGGGACGACGAAGGCGTGATCATGCAGGGAGATCACCAGGTTCTCCTGGAAGATACGGTCTACCCGAGCCTGCTCCTCGGCGGTGAGGCCCATGTCGTAGGAGGCGACGCGGCCGACCTCCTTGGCCATCTTGAACTCCTTGTAGTCAACCCCGGGCGTCAGGTATTGAAACGACTTGTATCCGTTGTAGTTCTTGCGCTGCACCTCGAACATCCCTTCCTCGTGTTGGGGGCGAAGTTCTAGAGTTTGGGGTCAAGCACGTCCCGCAGGGCGTTGCCCAGCATGTTGAAGGAGAGGACTGTAAGGGCGATGAGGGCTCCGGGATAGACCGCCAGCAGGGGCTTGGTCCAAAGGTAGGTCTGGGCGTTCTGCAGCATGTTGCCCCAGGAGGCCAGGGGCGGCTGGATGCCGAGCCCGAGGTAGCTGAGGCCGGTCTCGGTCATCACCGACCAGGCGACGCCGAGGGTGGTCAGAACCACGGCGGAGGGCAGGGCCTGGGGCAGGATGTGCAGGAAGATGATGCGCCAGTCCGGCGCCCCCAGAGCGTGCTGGGCCTCAACGAACTCGCGCTCGCGGTAGCGGACGAACTCGCCGTGGACGATCCGTGCCACCTGCATCCAGAAGCTGAGCCCGACGACGATGACCACGACGGCTGGGTTGCGGCCGAAGACAGTCAACTCGGCCAGGATCAGGAAGAAGGCCGGGACGGCCATGAAGACGTCCACCAAACGCATCAGGACGATTTCCACCCAGCCGCGATAGTATCCGCCCAGGGCACCGACCAGGGTGCCCACGAGCATTGCCACCAGCATCGACACCAGGCCCACGGACAGGGTCACGCGGCCGCCATAGAGGAGCCGCGCCAGCAGGTCACGCCCAAGCTCGTCGGTACCAAGCCAGTGCTGCGGGCTGGGTCCGGCCGTGGCGAATAGTGGGTTGGTAAGGGTCGGGGAGACGCGGTAGACCAAGGGACCCAGGACGGCCGCCACGTAGAGCAGAACCAGCAGACCCAGGGCGGCCGCGCCGCCCGGCTGCCGGGCAAAGCGGGGCCAGGCGCTGCGGTTGCGGCCCGGAGCGGGGGCCTCTTCCGTCACGGCAATGTGGCTGCTACTCATGGCGAACCCTCGGATCTATCAAGGAGTACACCAGATCGACCCCCAGATTGGTGAAGACCACAATTGCTCCGGCCACCACCGTGACGGCCATGACCACCGGGTAGTCCCGGTTCATGGCGGCGTCCACCGCCAGGCGGCCCATGCCCGGCCAACCGAAGACGCTCTCCGCGATCACCGAGCCGCTCAGCAGGGCTGGCAGCAAGAGCCCAATCATGGCCACAACGGGAATGAGGGCGTTGCGCATGCCGTGCTTCAGAAGGACCATGCGCGCAGCCAGCCCCTTGGCTCGCGCGGTGCGCATGAAGTCAAGGCCCAGCACCTCCAGCAGGGCGGAGCGGGCGAAGCGCACCAGGTTGGGCATGATGGTGATCGCCAGCACCGAGGTCGGCAGGATCAGGTGGCGGATGCGGTCGGTCAGGGAGAAGTCAGAGCCGATCTCGGACATGCCCGAAGCTGGCAGCAGGCCGAGGGTGACCGAGAAGACCATCACCGCCATGATGCCGAGCCAGAAGGACGGCAGGGACATGCCCAGGGTACTGACGGCGTTGATCGCATAGTCCAGCCAGGTGTTGCGCCGGAGGGCCGTCCAGATGCCCAGGGGCAGACCGATCAGGATGGACAGCACCAGGGCCGTCAGGGCCAGTTGCGCCGTGTTGACCAGGCGCTGTCCCAGCAGCGGGCCGACCGCCTCACCACCGGCCAGGGAGTAGCCGAAGTCGCCGTGGAGCACGCCCTCCGCCCAGCGCAGGTAGCGCACGGACACCGGCACGTCGAGCCCCATCTGGTGCGTCAAGGCCTCTCGCTGCTCAGCGGTGGTGTCCATTCGGACGATGGAGGAAGGGCCTCCTGGAGCCAGGTTGACCAGGAAGAACGTGAAGATGGTGACCAGGACGATGACCACAACGCCCTGTCCCAGGCGACGAGCCAGATAGCTCAGCATGTCAGCCCTCCTTTCGGAAGCAGGGTCCGGGAGGGGACCCGGTCGGGCCTCCTCCCGTCGCCCCAGCCGTGTCCTATCGCTTCACGTAGAAGTCCACGGCGTGCGCGAATGCGGCGGACTGGCCGGCTTCCAGCATGCCGCCGATCTTGGCGCTGCGCACCGTGAGGATCTGCGGGTACCAGAGGTACAGGTAGGGCAGTTCCTGTGCCATCAGCTCCTGTGCCTGCCGGTAGATCTGAACCCGCTCCGCCTGGGTCTTGGCGGCGCGGCCCTGCTCCAGAATCTGATCCAGCATGGGGTTCTTGTAGCCAGGGATGTTCGAGCCCTTCTCGGCGGCGTCCGAGGCGTAGTAGGGCAGCACATCCGGGTCGGTAGGCGTCGACCACCAGGCCACGGAGCCTTCATAGTCGCGGTTCACGACCACTTGCTTGATCCAGCTGTTCCAGTCCATCGACTTGATCACGGCCTTGACGCCGATTGCCTGCCAGTACTGCTGGACCAGCAGGGTGATGGGGGTCAGTTGCTGGTACTGAGCCGTGGGCATGTTGATGACCAAGGTCTTGCCATCTTTTTGCAGCGTGCCGTCCGGGCCAGGAGTCCAGCCCGCATCCGCCAGAAGTTGCTTGGCCTTGCCTGGATCATAGGGATACTGCTGGACTTCCGGGTCGTAGTAGGCCTTCTGAATGGGAGCGATCGGGCCGGTGGCAATGGTGCCGTAGCCCTTCAGGATGTTCTTGATCATCGCCTCGCGGTCCACGGCGTAAAGCAGTGCCTGCCGCACCCGCGCGTCCTGAAACCGCGCATCCTTCTGGTTGAGGAAGATGAAGTAGTAGATGTTCTGGGTCTGGGCGATGACGTCAAACTTGCTGTTGCCCTTGAAGCGGTCCAGCACCGCCGGGTCGGATAGGCCAATCATGTCGACGTCGCCGGCCAACATCTGGGCCACCTGAGCATTGGGGTCAGGAACGATTTTGAAAGTGATGCTCTTGAGCTTCGGCTTGCCGCCCCAGTACTTGTCGTTGGGGACCAGGGTGAGGTAAGCGCCCTCCGAGTACTGGGACACCTTGTAGGGGCCGGTGCCGATGGGATTCTTCTTGTTGAACTCGGTCAGCTTCCAGGGGTCGGTCACGCCCTCAAAGACGTGCTTGGGCAGTATGCCGGAGTAGTAGGCAAGATAGGCCGGCAGAGCGGCGAAGGGCTTCTTGAGAATGAACTGAACAGTGAGCGGATCGACGGCAACGACATGGTCCACGGCGGTGTAATTGCTTCTGCCGTTGGCCCCCAGCTTCTTGTCCAGCACGATATTGTTGAAGGTAAAGGCCACGTCATCGGCGGTGAAGGGCTGGCCGTCGGTCCAGGTGACGCCCTCCCGAAGCTTGAAGGTCCAGGTCAGACCGTCCGGTGAGGTCGACCACTCCGTGGCCAGGTCGGCCTCGGGCTTGTACTCCTTGTCCCAGCGCGTGAGGCCGGGGAAAAGCATCTCGTTGATCAGGTTAGACTCCTGGTAGGCATTGGGGCTCCAGGGGTTGAACGTTGGGTCGGAGGTGGTGACAAAGGTCAGCGCACCGTTGGGATCATAAGTCCCCGCGCCCTGGTCACCCGCTGCCGGCTTGCTTCCGGCAGAGGGTTTGCTGCAGGCGCTCAGCAGCATCGCTGCCACCAAAAGAACTGCCGCGATGCGGAGCTTGTTGGCCAAAAGCCTGTTCACGTGATTGCACCTTCCCATTCGTCGTGTTTTGCTGCTCTGCTGCGGACGTTGCCCCGAGGGGGCGGGCCTTGCCCGCAGGGGGCGACCCTCAGGCCGCCGGCGCCATTTCCTGCAGAAAGTCCCGGACCAGCTGGAGGAACCGTGCGTTCTCCTCCTTCTGGGGCGAGTGGCCGCTGTGCTCAAAGATGACCAGGCGGCTGCCCGGGATCTCGCGCGCGATCTCTTCCGACGCCTCCAGGGGCGTGATCCAATCGTGGCGCCCGACGATGACCAGGGTGGGCACCCGAATCTCCTTCAGCCGGTGGACGATGTCAAACCCCGGCTGGTTGCGGCCGAACGCCCAGTTGTGGGTCTCGTACCGGAAGGGGATGGCGGCCAGTGCCTTCTTGCCCTCCTCCGGGTCATAGACAACGTTGTACAGGGGCTGGATCATGGCAAAGCTGCTGCGGAACTCCTCGTTGCCTGAGACCCGACCGCCAAAGAGTCGCTCCAGGGCAGCGAGATCCATGGGCAAGCCGCTCTCCCGGGCCCGCTTCATGGCCGTGTCCTGGTACTTGTTGCTGGCTGCGGTATCGCGCAGGATCAGGGCCCGCAGGTTATCCTGATGCCGGATGGCGTACTCCAGGGCCAGGTGCCCGCCGTAGGAGCCGCCGGTCAGGACGATCTTGCCGAGCCCGAGCTGATGTCGCATGGCCTCCAGATCGGCTACCCACTGCTCATGGGTGTAGGGCTCTTTGCCCTCCGAGCCTCCGTTGCCCCGCTGGTCATAGCTGATCAGGCGGTACTGGTCGGTGAAGGGCTGGAAAGTCCGCCAGTCTGAGGCGCGGTTGCTCATGCCGGGTCCGCCGTGCAAGGTGACGATGGGAATTCCGTCGCCGCCGTCGTTGTACTCGAGCCGGACACCATTGACCGTTATAAACATCGTTCGTCCCTCTCCAGGTTTCTTCCCTGTACTGCTACGGTGCCTTATGACCCACTTGAAGCACGGGAGTTGCGGCAGGGCGCGTATCTTGGGACCTGCCTCCTTTCACGCCTCGCAAGGGGGCGAGGGCAGAATGGCAATACGAAAGAGACCCCACACGGCAGCTCCTACTTTCCCTTACGGGGGAGAGGAACTTACCGCTGGGGTCTTTTCTACCCACGGTGTACCCGCCGGCTGCAACGGCCTGCCAACGGGTTGCCACGTCGGCGAGGCGGCAGCAACGCTCCGGGCTGTACCGCTTGGACCAGGCCGCACCGCTTGAGCCAGCAAAGTGCGCGGAACCCTAGGTACACTTCCACGAGGTTATCGTCTCAGAAGGCGCTTTTGAATTGACCCGACCGGCCCGACCGGGGCCGGCTCCAGAGTGTTGAAAGGATTATACAACGCAGTCCGGAGGCCTGACAAGGGTATGACACAAAATCGCCATCGCGTGCGACGCACCATCCCATGTGCCGGCCTTAAACCAGCCGGCCCGAGGTGCCCATCTATCGTTCGAGGTGACAGGCCATCAGGTGGCCGCCGCCGACGTCCCGCAGCTCCGGCTCGATCTCCCGGCACACGTCCATGGCATAGGGGCAGCGAGTGTGAAACCGGCAACCCGAAGGCGGGTTCACCGGGCTGGGCACGTCGCCCTCCAGGACGATGCGCTCCCGCTTCAGCGTCGGGTCAGGCACCGGGATGGCCGACATCAGGGCCTCGGTGTAGGGGTGCTTGGGGTTGGCGTACAGTTCCTCGCTATCGGCCGTCTCCACCATCTTCCCGAGATACATGACCCCCACCCGGTCGGAGATGTACTTCACCGCGGCCAGCCCGTGGGCGATGAAGATGTAGGTCAGGCCGAACTCGGCCTGCAGGTCCACCAGCAGGTTTAGAATCTGCGACTGAATCGACACATCCAGGGCCGAGACCGGCTCGTCGCAGACGATCAGTTTGGGGTTCAGGGCCAGGGCTCGGGCCACGCCGATGCGCTGCCGCTGGCCACCGGAGAACTCGTGGGGGTAGCGGCGAGCGTGCTCCGGCGACAGCCCCACGACGTCCAACAGCTCCCGCACCCGTTTGTCCTTGGCCGCACCCCGAGCCACGCCGTGGATGATCAGCGGCTCGCCGATGATGTCCCCCACGGTCATACGCGGGTTCAGGGAAGAGTACGGGTCCTGGAAGATGATCTGCATCTCACGCCGCAGCCGGCGCATCTCTTGAGCGCCCAGGTCCATGATGTTCCGGCCCTCAAACCAGACCTCGCCGGAGGTGGCCTCCTGCAGCCGCAGGATCACCTTGCCGGTGGTGGTCTTGCCGCAGCCCGACTCGCCCACCAGGCCCAGGGTCTCGCCCTTTCGGACGTTGAAGCTGATGCCGTCCACCGCCTTGACGTGGGCCACGGTGCGCGACATTACGCCCTTGGTCACCGGATAGTACTTCTTGAGGTTTCGCACGTCCATCAGGATCTCGCCGGGCGCAGGGTCGACGGGCAGGTCCGGGGCGAAGCCGGCAGCCGGTCCCACGCCGGACACCCGGGTCACTTCTGCCTCTGCCTTCATGACGCCACCCCCTGCAGGGGAATCTCGTTATGCAGCCAGCAGGCCACCTGCCGGCCAGGCCCTGCCTCCAACAACGGCGGCTCCTGCGTGCGGCAGACCTCCTGGGCGTAGGGACAACGCGGGTGGAAGCGGCAGCCACTGGGCAATCGCTGGGGGTTGGGCACCACGCCCTCGATGACGTGCAGCCGTTCCCGCCCGCCCCGGCTTGCCTGCTCTACCCCCGCAGCGGAAATCGCAGCCCCCGTAGCGGCGACCCCACCCCGCGCCGTGTCCAGGCGCGGGATGGACTTGAGCAGCCCCTCGGTGTAGGGGTGCAAGGGCTTTTGGAACAGCGAAACCACGTCCGCCTCCTCCACCACCTTGCCGGCGTACATCACCACCACCCGCTCACACATCTCGGCCACAACGCCCAGATCATGGGTGATGAGCATGATGGCCATGCCCAGCTCCCGCTTCAGCTTCTTCATCAGCTCCAGGATCTGCGCCTGGATGGTCACATCCAGAGCCGTGGTCGGTTCGTCGGCGATCAGCAGGGCAGGCTCGCAAGACAGAGCCATGGCGATCATGGCCCGCTGCCGCATGCCGCCCGACAACTGGTGCGGGTACTCGTGAATGCGCTTCTCCGGCGCCGGAATGCCCACCAACCGCAACATCTCGGCGGCCCTCTCCATGGCCTCCTTCCGTGACTTGCCCTGGTGCAGCTGAATGGCCTCGGCGATCTGGTCGCCTATGGTGAAGACCGGGTTCAGGGAGGTCATGGGTTCCTGGAAGATCATCGAGATCTCATTACCCCGGATCCGCCGCAACTCCGCCTCGGACTTCTTCAGCAGGTCCTCCCCCCGGAAGAGGATGCGGCCGCCCCGGAACTCGCCCGGGGGCGTGGGGATCAGGCGCATGACGGAGAGCGAGGTCACGCTCTTGCCGCAGCCGGACTCGCCCACCACGCCCAGGGTCTCGCCCTTGTCCAGGCCGAAGCTGACCCCGTCCACCGCTGGTACGATGCCATCCTCGGTGTGAAAATAGGTCTTCAGGTTTTCAATGTCCAGCAGCCGTTCCATGGGCCGGCCTCCTTGTATGCTAGCGGCAGATAGCCGCTAGTTTACTTTTTCGGGTTGTTCTCGGACACTGGCCTTAGGCCAGTGAGGGGTGGGAGCTATTGCCTCCTGCGGGGCGATGAAGGGCTGAGCCCGGAGCCGCTGCTTCGACAGACTGCTCCCCTCGGCCAGGCGCCAATTGCCAACACGCTGGTTGCGCACCCGGGTCAGC
>JAMDAP010000173.1:11099-11428 GCA_023484675.1 Bacillota bacterium | reverse complement strand
TCCCCAGGGGCCGGCCGGCCTCATTGGCCCAGGACGGGTGCGTCAGGGCCTGCTCGTACAGCTCCCCCTGGCGGGGGTTCTCCCCCGCCAGTTGAGCCAGTTGCAGGAGCAGTTCGGATAGCGGCCGGTTGTCCACCGCAAGGTCACTCCTCAAAGGCCCGAACAATGAGGGATGCGTTCTGCCCGCCAAAGCCGAAGGCGTTGGACAGGGCCGCCCGCACCGAGGCCCGGCGGGCCTGGTTGGGCACGTAGTCCAGGTCGCACTCGGGATCCGGCGTATCCTGGTTGATGGTGGGCGGGATCACGCCCTCGCGGATGGCCTGGATGCA
>JAMDAP010000173.1:0-11089 GCA_023484675.1 Bacillota bacterium | reverse complement strand
GGTCAGGTTGAGGATCTGGCGGTTCAGGCGGAGCGGGCGGAGCAATACCTCGGCCACCGGTCGGAACTGGAGCGGCTGGAGATCCAGGACCTGGTGGTGGAGATCCGCGAGGCGCGGGTGGCCTGGATGCAGGCGATCAACTCCACCGCCCCCGTCGCCCCCAGAAGGTGGCCGGTCATGGACTTGGTGGAACTCACCGCCAGGTGGCGGGCATGGTCGCCGAAGACGGTCTTGATGGCCGTGGTCTCAAACCGGTCGCCCTTGGGCGTGGAGGTGCCGTGGGCGTTGATGTAGTCGATGTCCTCGGGGCGCAGGCCGGCATCCTCCAGGGCGGCCCGCATGGCCCGGGCGGCCCCTTCCCCCTCCGGCGCCGGCTCCGTCAGGTGGTGCGCGTCAGCGGTGCAGCCGTAGCCCACGATCTCCGCCAAGATGGTCGCGCCGCGGCCTTTGGCGTGCTCCAGGCTCTCCAGCACCAGGACCCCGGAGCCCTCCCCCCATGACGAAGCCGTCGCGCTCCGCATCAAAGGGCCGCGAGGCCCGCTGCGGCTCGTCGTTGCGCGTGGAGAGGGCCTTCATGGAGGTGAACCCGGCCAGAGCCAGCGGAATCACCGAAGCCTCCGAGCCGCCGGTGACCATGGCCTCGGCCATGCCCCACTGAATCGCCTTGAAGGCGTCGCCGATGGCGTTGTTGGCGGTGGCGCAGGCCGTGACCACGGTTTCATTAAAGCCTTTCAAGCCGAACTGCATGGCGATCTGCCCCGCCGCCATGTTGGGGATGAACATGGGGATGAAGAACGGACTGACCCGCCTCGGCCCCTTCTCGAAGAGGTTTATAAATTGGTCGGTCAGGGTCTGCATGCCGCCGATGCCGGAGCCGAAGATGACCCCGACGCGGTTGGTGTCCATGGCCGCGGGATCAAACCGGCCGTGCTCCAGGGCCATCTTTGCCCCGGCAACCGCGAATTGGGTAAAGCGGTCCATGCGCCGCGCTTCCTTGCGGTCGAGGAAGTCCGCCGGGTCGAAATCGCGGGCCTCGCCGGCGATGCGGCAGTCAAAGTCTGTGGGATCAAAGTGAGTGATGATGTCCACGCCGGAACGACCGGCGATCAGGTTCTGCCAAAAGCGTTCTACTCCGAGGCCCAGGGGCGTGACCGCCCCCATGCCCGTGACGACAACACGGCGTCGCACTGCATCTCTCCTCCCACCCATTGTCTCTGCAAAAAGTCCCGCGCGGGACGAATCGCGCCCGGCGGGACTCTGCACCAGCCTAGGTTACTGGTTTTCGCGAATGTACGTCACGGCGGCGGCCACGGTGGAGATCTTCTCGGCTTCCTCATCAGGAATTTCGAGATCGAACTCTTCCTCCAGGGCCATGATCAGTTCGACGATATCGAGCGAATCTGCGCCCAGGTCGTCGATGAAGGAGGCCTCAGGTATCACCTGATCTTCTTCCACGCCCAGCTGTTCTACGATGATTTCCTTGACCTTGTCGAAGATTGCTTCCTTGCCTGCCACTCCCGGTTCACCTCCCCAAAGACTTGCGTCAAACTGCAGTGTTTATTGCATCGTCAGGCCGCCATCGACGGCCAGCGTTTGACCCGTAATATAGTTGCCGAGGTCAGACGCCAAAAATACCACGGCTCCCGCCACGTCCTCCGGTGCGCCCAGCCGTCCCAGGGGGATCTGCCGGACGTACGCCTCCCGGCCCTCCTCTGGCAGCTCCTGCAGCATGCCGGCGTCGATCGCCCCGGGCGCCACCACGTTGACTGTGATGCCGCGGGAGGCCAGTTCCCGCGCCACCGCCTTGGAGAAGCCGATCAGGCCGGCCTTGGCGGCGCTGTAGTTGGCCTGCCCGGCGTTGCCCACCAGGCCGGCGACGGAGGCGATGTTGATGATGCGCCCCTGCCGCTGCTTCAGCATCACCTTGGCGGCGGACTTGGTGCACGCGTAAGCGCCCTTGAGGTTGGCCGCCAGCACCGCATCCCAGTCCTCCGGCTTCATCCGCAGCAGCAGGGCGTCGCGTTTGATGCCGGCGTTGTTAACCAGGATGTCCAGGCGCCCGAACTCGGCCACCGCACGGCCCACCACGGCTTCCGCCTGGGCCGGATCGGTGATGTCGGCGCGGTGCGCCAGGGCCTTGCCCCCAGCCTCGCGAATGCGTGCCACCACGGCCTCCGCCGCGTCCGCCCGGCTTCCATAATGGACCAGGACAGCTGCTCCCTCCCGGGCCAACGACTCTGCAATGGTGCGGCCCAGGCCGCCCGATGCACCGGTCACAATGGCCACCCGGTTTGTCAGCAACATCTTAGCAAACCCTCCCGGCCGTTTCAAGGAGCCGATCCAGCGTGGCCGGGTCCTCAACGTTCGCGGTTTCGACGCCCTTGCTCACTTTCCGGACGAACCCTGTCAAAGCCTTGCCGGGTCCAACCTCGATGAACCGGGTGACGCCCTCGTCCAGCAAGTAGCGCAGGGAGTCCTCGAAGCGAACGGGCGAACTGACCTGAGCGATCAGGGCGCGCCGGACCTGCTCGGCCCTCGTCACCGGCCTCGCGTCCACGTTGGCCACCACCGGGAAGGCGGGATCGTGCACATCAATCTCCGCCAGGTACAACGCCAGCCGGCGGCCGGCTGGTTCCATCAGCCGGCAGTGGAAGGGAGCGCTCACCGACAGCTTCACCGAGCGCCTGGCGCCCGCCGACCTGGCCAACTCCAGCATCCGCTCCACCGCCGCCGTCTCACCCGCCACCACGATCTGGCCGGGGCAATTGTAGTTGGCCGGCTCCACCCAGCCTGCGGTGCGGGCCACGGCGCACATCCCTTCCACCACGGAGCGGTCCAGCCCCAGCACGGCGGCCATGGCCCCCTTCCCGGCGGGCACCGCCTCCTGCATGTAGCGGCCGCGGCGGCGCACCAGGCGCAGGGCGTCGGCGTAGGCCAGTGATCCCGCCGCCACCAGGGCGGTGTACTCGCCCAGGGAGAGGCCCGCCGCTATGTCGCAGGAGAAGCCCGACCGTTGCAGTACCCGCAGCGTGGCCACACTGGCGGCAAGCAAGGCGGGTTGGGTGTTTTCGGTCAGGGCCAACTCTTCCTCCGGTCCCGCGAAGCAGAGGCGGCTCAGAGGCAGTCCCAGGGCGTCGTCGGCCTCCTCGAAGGCCTGCCGGGCCGCGGGATAGGCCTCCGCCAGTTCGCGGCCCATGCCTGCGTACTGAGCCCCCTGACCGGGAAAGAGAAACGCCGTCTTGCCCATCTTGCCCATCATGCCACCTCGTACCACAATCATGCCACCTCGTACCACAATGTGCCCATGATGCCCGGGCCGGCGTTGGCGCCGACCACCGGGCCGACCCAGCCGCGCACCCATTCCTTAACGTCATAGAGTTGGCGGATCCGCGCCTCCAGTTCAGCCGCCGCCTCGGGCACGCCGCCCTGGGGCAGGGCACAGACGATGGAGCGGCCGGTGGGCGTACGTTCTTGCATGATCTCGACCATGCGGGGGATGACCTTGCTTTTGCCCCGGACCTTTTCCAGGGGAGCCACAATACCCCCTTCGATGGTCAGCAGCGGCTTGACCGATAGCAGCCCCCCCAGGAAGGCTGTTGCCCGGCCGATGCGGCCGGTTCGCTGCAAATGATCCAGGCTCTCCACGGCAAAGACGTGGTGAATGCGGGCGGCTACCTCGGCGGCGGTCTTCGCCACCTCGTCCCCGGGCCGGCCGGCCCTGGCCGCATCGGCTGCGGCCAGAGCCGCCATCCCCAGCCCGCTGGAGACACTGCCCGAATCCACCACCAGCACCTGACGGTCCTCAATCATGTCCTTGGCCATATTGGCAGACTGCATGGTCCCGGAAAGCTTGTGGGACAGGTGGACCGAAACGATGGTGTCGCCCGGCTCGCTGACCGCCCGGTAGACCTCCAGGAAGTCGGCCGGCGAGGGTTGGGAGGTCCGCGGCAAAACGCTGGACGTGGCCATCTTCTGATAGAAGGCCTCGGTGCCGATCTCCGCCTGATCCCGGTACGATTCGTCACCAAAGATGATATACAGCGGCACCATGGCGATACCCCGTTGCGCACGCAGCACTGCGGAAAGGTCCGAGCTGCTGTCGGTCACCACATGGACTCTGGGCATGGGCCTTCCCTCCTTATTTCCCCCAACGCAGGACGGTGGCGGCCCAGGTGAGTCCGGCGCCGAAGGCCACCGCCACCACCACGTCGCCTTCGCCGATGCGGCCCTCTTTGACCGCTTTCTCCAGGGCCACCGGGATGGAGGCCGAGGAGGTGTTGCCAAGGAGATCCAGAGTCACCACCACCCGGTTCATGTCCACGCCCAGGCGGCGCCGGGCCGAGTCGATGATCCGGATGTTGGCCTGGTGCGGCACGAAGAAGTCAACATCTTCAGGAGTCAGGCCCGCCTTCTCCAGAGCCTGGAGGGAGGCCTCTTCCATGATGCGGACCGCGAACTTGAAGACCTCGGAGCCGTTCATATAGAGGTAGTGCTGGCGGTTTGCCACAGTCTCCGCCGAAGCCGGCAGCCGCGACCCTCCGGCCGGCATCTGCAGCAGGTCGGCGCCCGAACCGTCGGACCCCAGCACAGAGGAAAGCAACCCCTTGCCCTTGGCCACCGGCCTGAGCACCGCTGCCCCGGCGGCGTCGCCGAAAAGCACGCAGGTGTTGCGGTCCTGGTAGTTGGTGACGCGGGACAGGGTCTCGGCACCAACCACCAGCACCGTGTCATAAAGGCCGGAGGCGACCATCTGGCTGCCCACCGTCATCCCGTAAAGAAAGCCGGGGCAGGCGGCGGAGATGTCAAAGGCCGCGGCCCGCTTGGCCCCCAACCGATCCTGCAGTCGGGTCGACACGCTCGGGAAGGGTGTGTCCGGCGTCACCGTGGCGACGATGATGCAGTCCACCTGCGCAGGTTCCACGCCGGCGTCGGCCAGAGCCCGCCGGGCCGCTTCCAGGGCCATGTCCGAGGTGGCCATATCCGGCGGCAGGATGCGCCGCTCCCGGATGCCGGTGCGGCTGCGAATCCACTCGTCCGTGGTCTCCACGAGCTTCTCCAGATCCTGATTAGTCAGCACCTGCTCCGGCAGGTAGGAGCCCAACCCCACAATCCCCACGGGCCTGACCAGCCTGGGTTCAGTTTCAACCTCAGGCACGGCCTGCTTCTCCTGCACCCGGACTCCTCCTTTGGCCTCTTGTGCTCTGGCGGCCGCTCGCCGCCTCGGGCTATTGCGACCTGGCCACCTGGCTGTGAATCAGCTCAATGCAGCCGTTCTGCACGTAATCTCTGGCGACACGGATACCGCTGCGGATGGCCCGGGCCTTGGAACTGCCGTGGCACTTGATCACGGCCCCGTCCAGCCCCAGCAAGGGAGCGCCGCCGTATTCGGCGTAATCCAGCTTGGCCGCCACCCGCTCCAGGGCCGGTTTCAGCAGCAGCCCGCCCAGCTTGCTCCGTACCGAGCCGGTCGCCGCTTCCTTGATCATCCCCATCAGCACCGCGGCGGCACCCTCGATGGCCTTCAGCGCGACGTTGCCGGAGAAGCCGTCGGCCACCACCACGTCGGCGACGCCCTCCAGGATGTCTCTGGCCTCGATGTTGCCGACAAAGTGGACACCGCTGTCCTTGCAAAGGGCAAAGGCCTCTTTGGTCAGCCTGCTGCCCTTCTCTGCCTCGGTGCCGATGGAGAGCAGGGCCACCCGCGGGTTTCTCACACCAAGTACGCTATCGGCGTAGATGCTGCCCATCAGGGCGAACTGCAGCAGGTTCCGGGCATCGGCGTCAGCGTTAGCGCCGACGTCAAGCATGAAGCAAAAACCCTCGCGGGTAGGAAGTATGGTCGACAAGGCCGGTCGGTCGATCCCCTTGATGCGGCCGGCAGAGAACAGCCCGCCAGCCATGAGGGCGCCGGTGTGCCCGGCGGAGACCACCGCCTGCACCTGCCCTGCCTGTAGAAGGCCCAGGGCCACCACCAGGGACGAGTCCTTCTTGCGCCGCACCGCCTGCACCGGGGCCTCATCAAAGCCGATGATCTCGGAGGCCGGGACGATCTCCACCCTGGCGCCGTTCGTGGGGCCCGCGCCGCTCGCGCCGTGCAACCTGCCCTCGCCCCCGCCCGCTGCCGACAGGGCCGCCTGGACCTTCTCCGGCTGGCCCACCAGCACGGCCTCCAGGCTGAACTCCCGAGCCGCCTCCACGGCGCCGCGCACGATTTCCCCCGGAGCGTGGTCACCCCCCATGGCGTCAATGGCGATTCTCATGGCTCGGGCTCCCCTTTGATCAGGACGAGTTCGGCTTCCGGCCCAGCCGGCGCCACTTCTCCCTCGGGCCGGCGGGCCATGCGGGGCACGCCCAGATCCGCCGCATCCACGGCGAAAACCACGAATTTTCCGCGAAATACCTTCTCCTGGCCGATCTTGGTCTCCACCAGCACCACCGAGCGGTTGCCCTGGTGACGGATCACCTCGGCCTTGGCCAGCAGACGCTCGCCGGCGGTGACCGGCCGCTTGAACTTGGAGTTGGCCAGGCCGGTGAGCACCACGTCCGCGTCGATGAGGGCGATGGCCAGGCTTTCCGCCTGGGCGAAGATGTGCTGACCGCGCACCAGGCGCGTCCGCTCAAAGACCATCTCCTCGGTGGTCTCCAGAATCGAGATGCCCGACTGACCCAGGGTCAGATCGACCAGTTCGCCGACAATCTCCTTGGCCCCGAGGGACTTGACCAACCCGTAGGTGCGCTCGGCCACGGCCTTGGTTCGTTCCCGCAATTCGGGGATGCCTAGGGCCATGCGGTCCAACCGGATGGTCTGAACCGACACGTTCAAAACCCGCGCCAGCTCTTCGTCACTAAGGAAAGGGTTGTCGTGGAGCCTCTCGCGAAGCTCGCGCTGCCGCTCTCGTTTCTGCAAACCGGCTGCCATAGAACCACCTTTTAGGAGCAGATGCTAAAGCTAGTATAGCGGGGGCCTCCAGCGAAGGCAAGTCTTTGTCGCCAGCCCCAGGCTGTCGGTTCTCATTGGAACGAAGGCAGCGTCTTGAGGAGGTTGGCCATTTCCAGAGCGGAGATCGCCGCATCCCAGCCTTTGTTTCCCCCCTTGGTTCCGGCTCGCTCCACCGCTTGCTCGATGCTGTCGGTGGTGACCACGCCAAAGATGGTGGGAACCCCGGTCTCCAGCCCTACGTGCGCGACTCCCTTGGAAACCTCGGCTGCAACGTAGTCGAAATGGGGCGTGGCTCCGCGAATGACGGCCCCCAGGCAGATGATCGCATCGTACCTGCCCGTCCCCGCCAATCTGCGGGCCAGCAGCGGGATCTCAAACGCGCCAGGCACCCATGCCGCGTCCACGTCCGTATCGCTGACACCGTGGCGACGAAGTGCGTCCAGAGCACCCGCCAGCAGTTTCTGCGTGATGAACTCGTTGAACCTGGACACGACAATTCCAATCTTCAGCCCGTCTCCCAGCAGCTTTCCCTCAAAGACCCTCATTTTCACATTCCCCTTTCCCTTTGCGGCTTCCCTTCCCTCACACGTCCAGCAGGTGGCCCATTTTCTCCTGCTTAGTGCGCAGATAGGAGCGGTTCGTGTCGTTGGGCGGGATGGCGATGGGCACCCTCTCGACGATTTCCAGACCGTAGCCGCTCAGGCCTGCGTACTTCTTCGGGTTGTTGGTGAGAAGCCGCAGGCGCTTCACGCCCAGGTCCGCCAGGATCTGCGCTCCAATGCCGTAGTCCCTGGCATCGGCGGGCAGGCCCAGCTCCAGATTGGCCTCTACCGTGTCCCGGCCGCGGTCCTGCAGGGCATAGGTCCGCAGCTTGTTGGCCAGCCCGATGCCGCGGCCCTCCTGGCGCATGTAAAGCACCACGCCGCGGCCCTCCCCTTGCACCTGCCGCATGGCCTGATCCAGTTGATCGCCGCAGTCGCAGCGCAGCGAGCCAAACACGTCGCCCGTCAGGCATTCCGAATGAACCCGAACCAGCACCGGCTCAGGTTCTGTCACGTCGCCCGCCACCAGGGCCAGGTGGGTCTGGCCGGTCAACGCCTCCTCATATCCCACGGCCCGGAAGAATCCATGCCTGGTGGGCAGGGCCACGTCCGTAACCCGCTCGATCAGGCGGTCGTGGCGCATGCGGTGGCGAACGAGATCCGCCACGCTGATGATCTTCAGGCCGTGACGGGAGGCGAATTCCGCCAACTGCGGCAAACGGGCCATGGTACCGTCCTCATTCATGATCTCGCAGATGACCCCCGCCTGGTAGTTTCCGGCCAGCCGGGCCAGGTCCACCGCTGCCTCGGTGTGCCCGGGGCGGCGCAGCACGCCTCCTTCCTTGGCGCGTAGGGGAAAAACGTGTCCGGGGCGGACAAGATCCTCAGGCCGCGTGTGGGGGTCGATCAGTGTGCGGACGGTGCGCGCCCTCTCGGCGGCAGAAATGCCCGTGGTCACCCCTTCCCGCGCGTCCACGGAAACGGTGAAAGCCGTGCCCATATGGTCGCCCCCACGGGGCACCATGAGGGGCAGACCCAGTTCGTCAAGCCGCTGTTCGGTCATGGGCAGCCAGATCAAGCCCCGGCCGTAACGCGCCATAAAGTTGACCGCCTCCGGTGTGGCTTTGTCCGCCGCCATCACCAGGTCGCCCTCGTTCTCCCTGGCCTCGTCGTCTACTACCACCAACATTTTCCCCTGTCGGATGTCTTCGAGCGCCTCTTCCACGCTATTGAAGCGAATCGTGTCCCCTTGAAACGGCATCAGCTACTCCTCCCTAAAATCCCTGTTCCCGGAGAAATCCCGCCGTCAGCCCGGGAGCCGGCTGAGAACCGGCCGGGGCCGATTCGAGCCGCGCCTCCAGGATGCGCTCCACGTACTTTCCCAGGATGTCGGCCTCCAGGTTGACCGCGTCGCCCACACGCCGCCGGCGGAAGGTGGTGACGGCCAATGTATGGGGGATGACGGCGACCTCGACCCAGCCATCACCCAGGCCAGCCACCGTAAGCGAAACCCCGTCCACGGCCACGGACCCCTTCGCGACCACGTACCGCATCACCACCGCGGGTGCGGAAATGCGCAGCCTCACAGCATTGTCCTCCCGGTGCACGGCCGTGATCCGTCCCAGGGCGTCGACGTGTCCCAACACCAGGTGCCCGCCGAAGCGACCGCCGCTGGCCATGCTGCGCTCCAGATTGACCGGGTCGCCAGGCCGCAACTGACCCAGGGAGGTATGCTCAAGCGTCTCCGGCATCACGTCAGCGAAGAAAACGTTCTGCTGCCGGCGGGTGACCGTAAGGCAGACGCCGGAAACGGAAACGCTGTCGCCCACGGACAGGTCCCCGGCCACCGATGGGGCATTGATCTCCAGCTCCAGCGAACGAGCGCCGCGGCGCACACCCTCGACGCGGCCCAACTCTTCAACGACGCCTGTGAACATGCTGTTTCAACTCCCTCATGACAGTTGAGCCTCTCGCAGGAAGGGGGCCGAGGCCGCCGGATAGGCCTCCACCAACAGGTCGCCGCCGAGCCGCTCCACGGCTGTGATCCGCAACGGGTAGGCGTCTGACATCCGGTGGACGCCCTGTCCCCCCAGGGGACCGGGCGCCTCCTTGCCGCCCACCAGCTTAGGCGCCAAGTAAAACATGTACTTATCCACAAGTCCCGACGTCTGGGCGGCCTCGGCCAGGGTGGAGCCGCCCTCCAGCAACAGACTGGTGATGTTCCGCCGCCCCAGCTCGGCCGCCAGGCGCCGGAGATCAACCCGGGGCCCGGGGCCGTCAATCACCAGCACCTTCGCCCCCGCGGCTTCCAAGGCGCGTCGCCGCTGCGCCGGAACTGCGGGGGTTACGGCGATCAGGGTCGGCGCCGGTGAACTGCGAGCCAGGGAAACGACTCTGGCCTCAGGCGGAGTCCGCGCCAGGCTGTCCACAACCACGCGCACTGGATCCCGGCCGTCAGGCAGGCGGCAGGTCAACTGGGGGTCGTCTGCGAGAACCGTTCCAACCCCCACCATGATAGCGTCCAGGCTGTTGCGGAGGCCGTGCACGTGCCGCCGTGCCTCCTCGCTCGTCACCCAGCGCGAGTCGCCGCTGCGCGTGGCGGTCTTGCCGTCCAGGCTGACGGCAGCCTTCAGCACCAGGAAGGGCAATCCGGTTCGGATGTGCTTTTCAAAGGCCTCGTTTAGGCGCCGGGCCTCGCCCTCGCGCACACCGACCTCCACGTCGATCCCGGCCTGACGTAGACGGGCGAGACCGCGGCCGGACACCAGCGGGTTGGGATCAGTCATAGCCGCCACAACCCGGGCGACACCCGCCGCCTCCACCGCGTCGACGCACGGCGGCGTGCGGCCGTGATGGGCGCAGGGCTCCAGGGTGACGTAGAGGATAGCCCCACGGGCAGCTTCCCCCGCTTCCTGGAGAGCGAGGACTTCGGCGTGGGGGGTGCCAGCCTGGAGGTGATAGCCACGACCGACCACCTTTCCGTCCTTCACCACCAGGGCGCCGACCAGCGGGTTTGGGCTGGTACGGCCTGCGGCCTTCACCGCCAGGCGAAGAGCTTGGTCCATGTAGTACTCGTCCGCGGGAATCCCTTCAGCGGGTCCATGCGCCACGCCGCCCACCTCCTTGGTAAGAACCGAAAAGCCCGAAGGGGTGCCTTCGGGCGTAGTGGTAAACAGAACAGCCCCACCGGCGGGGGCTATTCGTGCTACCTTCTTCCATCCAGACTGTACTGTCGGCCCTGGCCTCTCACCAGATCCTGCCCTGACGGGCTCGCGGGCTCGGCCTTGCGGCCATACCGCCGGTTAGGAATTGAGCTCGGCCATGCGCCGTGCTCTCACCTTGCCCTGAAGGTCACACGTAATTCTATTGTGTCCGGTTCCAGTCAGCATCTCTTAGCTAGCGTTGGGCCTTCTTTTTCGTCTCCTCGGCGGCATCAGTCACCACTGCGCGCCCATCGTAGTAGCCGCAATTCGGGCAAACCCGATGGGACATTTTCGGTTCATGGCACTGGGGGCATTTCACCACGTTCGGCGCGGTCAGCTTCCAGTTGGCGCGGCGCTTCGCCTGCCGCGCATGGGACATCCTTCTCTTCGGTACAGCCACTTCA
>JAMDAP010000167.1:10200-11721 GCA_023484675.1 Bacillota bacterium | reverse complement strand
GGTGATAAACCAGTCGTCGTAGCCCCTGGCGAGGCTATCGTTGTCGAAGGCGAGCTCGGGGTAGGCGATGAGGGGGTGGAAGAAGATGTGTTCGATGGGGCCGCTGTAGGCAACCAGTCTCTCTTCCACGGGCCTTGGTTCTGCGGGCGGCTGGCTTGTCGGGGCGGTAGCCAGTGGGCTCACCACCGCATTGTCGTCCGGTTGAGCGAGTTCAGATGCAACGGTGGCTGAACGGGAGCGGACGGAGAAGGCACCAATCAGGATTGCAATAATCACCGCAGTGGCGATTGTGGGTCTTCTGTTGTGGGTTGGCATGGTATTCCTCCCGTTCTCTCACTCCTGCTCTATGGACGCCACGGGGGACGGAAAGGTTTCGCAGCAGCGTGTGGTCCGCCTGCCAGATCTCCTGCGGGTGCCGCGGATATAGCTCATGGTGGTGTCTGGTGAGTCGTGCCCCATGATCTGTGCCAGACGGTGCAGGGGTACGCCCTTGGTGGCCATCCGGTACTCGAAGCGGCTTCTCTCATGGCGCATTGGCTGCTACCCATAGACTCTACGCGAGTGGGCTTAGCTGCACCTCCAGAATACGACCGCAGTTCCGCGAGATAGAGAGTACTAAGATCCCCGTAACGAGATTGAAGCTTTTCGTCCAGGTCCGGCACCTGAGGCGTTATGGATTCGGTGAAGGAAGAAACCCGCCCGAGTTGAAGCAGAAACGGCTGCCGCCCTGGTCAATGGGTCATGCAGCCGTTTTTCGCAAGCCAAGAGAAGAGAAGAGGCCGGTCCGACGATGGCTTCAAACTCGTGAGTCCAGCTTTCTTGTGTCTTCCGGCGGTTTCGGAAGCAGCGGACTATACGATGCTTTCAGCACGAGATCGACCATCTGAACGGTATGCTGATTACCGATAGGGCGATCGGCTGTTCGGGTTGGCTGACGACGATGAGATGGAAACTGCTGGGCCAGAAATGGTGGTAACATAAGAACGGACTTGTGCCCGGCCAACGGTTTACGGTCTCTAATCGCACAGGTGGATAGATGAATGCGCCATGCAGCGGAGAGCAGCCTGACCGGGGCAGTTCATCATCTGAAAGGGACGACGTTGCTGATTGGCGATCGGCTGCGCCATTGTCAACACCGTGGAGCAACGCGGAAAACCCAAGCAAGGAATGAATTGCGGCTTACCTGCGGCACGGGCTTTACACGGGAGGGGTGGGGCGGAGGGACCGCGTATGGCCGGAGTAGCCCCGGCCATGAATTACATTCAGGACATGGGATGGGACGTGTGACATATCTATTTTCTCGGACGAGGCAGCCAGGGAGGGGGGCAAGCCATGACCCTGGACCAGGTCCGAGTAGGGCAAAGACTCAGGATTGTCGCCGTAACCGACCCGGGGGTCAGAGCTCAGGCCATTCGCTTTGGCCTGGTGGAAGGGGCCGAATCGGTCTGCATCTCCAAGCTGCCCAAGGGTCCGGTAGTGGTCAGGCTGGGGGAGCAGGAGATCGCCCTGGGCAGCCGCCTG
>JAMDAP010000167.1:0-10190 GCA_023484675.1 Bacillota bacterium | reverse complement strand
AGGCCCGAACGACGGCCTCGAGACCGGTGTCCCCGAGCGGATCGAGCCCGTGGCTCGCGAGCACGTCGGTCGGAAGGGCGAACTCGGCCTTGTCGGCCTCGATCCCCGGCCGGCCCTCGTACAGCAGCCCGTGGGAATCGAGCATGACGATCGCGCGCCGGATCGCCGCCTGCGACATCCCATCGCGGGCCATCGCCGCCCGGACCAGGCGGGCGATCCCGAGACCGGCGCCGAACGCGTGCTGGGCCGCCGCCTGGCGAGCAGCGTCATCGTCGAGCCGGTTGCTGGCCGCAGAGGCTCCGGCCGTCCAGGAAGGTGGAACCGCCATGGGCATGGGCAGGGGTAAGCGCACCCGTCGCATCGTCCTGGCCGGCAACCCCAACGTGGGCAAGTCGGCGATCTTCAACGCCCTGACGGGGCTCTATGCGGAAGTTTCCAACTTCCCAGGAACGACGGTGGAGGTCACCTCCGGGCGGATGGGAGAAGACTTGCTTCTGGACACTCCGGGCGTCTACGGGGTATCGTCCTTCAACGACGAGGAGCGGGTCGCCCGTGACGTGATCCTGACAGCGGACGTGGTGTTGAACGTGGTGGATGCCGTCCACCTGGAGCGCGACCTCTTCCTGACCCTGCAGTTGACTGAGATGGGGATTCCGGTGGTGGTAGCCCTCAACATGGCTGACGAACTGGCCGCCCGCGGGCTGGCCGTCGACGACCGAAGGCTCTCCGCTTTGCTGGGAGTGCCGGTAATCCCCACCGTTGCCGTCCGGCGCCGGGGCTTGCGGGAGGTCCGGCAAGCCCTGGGGGCGGCGGGCGGCCGCCCCGACCGGGACCGGGCGGCGCGGGTCCTGGAAGCGGAGAACGACCAGGCGCGCCGGGAAGAGATTTACCTGGACCGGCGGCGCAGGGCAAACGCCATCGCCCGGGAGGTGAAGCGGGAGACCCGGCGCGGGACTGGTCTGGGCTTCTTTCTGGACCGTCTTTCGTTAGAGCCGTCCACCGGCCTGCCCCTCCTGGCGGTGGTGCTGGCGGGGTTATACTACCTCATCGGAGACGTGGTGGCCCAGCGGGTGGTTGATTTTACTGAGGGAACCCTGATGCTGGGGATTTACCAGCCTTGGATCAGATCCCTGGTTGGCCGGCCGTTTCCACCCGGTAGCCTCCCGGGTGCGCTCCTGGTGGGAGAGTACGGGCTTTTGACCATGACCGTGACTTACCTGCTGGGCCTCATTCTCCCCCTGGTGCTCGGTTTCTATTTGGCCCTGTCGGCCCTGGAGGACTCGGGATACCTGCCCCGGGTGGCCGTACTGGCCGACCGCTCCATGACGGGGCTTGGACTCAACGGGCGGGCTATTATTCCCCTGATCCTGGGACTGGGCTGCGTGACCATGGCTACCATTACCACGCGGATTCTCGGCAACCGGCGCGAACGGACCATCGCGACCTTTTTGCTGGCCCTCACCGTCCCCTGCTCCGCTCAACTGGGGGTGATCGCGGCAGTGCTCGCACCCATCGGTCCGGGCTACCTGGCCATATACGCCGGGATTATCCTGGCCGTCTTCGTTGCCTCCGGGACGGTGTTGGACCGGCTGTTGCCGGGGGAGCCCACCCCCCTCTTCATGGACCTGCCGCCGCTGCGCATGCCCAGGGCCGAAAACCTTCTCAAAAAGACCATCAACCGCGCGTACGGGTTT
This sequence comes from Bacillota bacterium, assembly GCA_023484675.1. Next base: position 8,496 of record JAMDAP010000167.1, on the reverse strand, counting down.
GTCATGGAGGCCGGGCCGCTGTTCGCCTACGGGGCCCTGGCCATAGCCCTGTTGGACCACCTGGGGGGGTTGCAGCTGCTGGAGCGCTGGACCGCGCCCCTTACGGAAAGCTGGCTGGGTCTCCCGAGAGAGGCGGCTACCGCTTTCGTCATGGGGATGATACGCAGGGATTTCGGTGCCGCGGGCCTCTACAACCTGGGCCTTGCGCCGGTGCAGAGCCTGGTTGCCATGGTTACCATGACCCTGTTCGTGCCCTGCGTCGCCTCTCTCATGACCATCCTGAAGGAACGCGGCCGGTGGGAGGGCATCCTCATCTGGCTCGCAACCCTGGTGGTGGCCTTTGCCCTGGGGGGAGTGGTAGCGCGGGTAGCCGCCGTATTATAGTAGCCGCCGTTTTCCCTTGATGCCGCCCACGGGGGATAGTATACTCGGGCTGGGTAGGCAAAGGAGGGATGCCCGTGAACCACCCCCTGCGGGACAAGGAAGACCTGCTGGATCGCCTGAAGAAGATTGAGGGACAGGTGCGCGGCCTGCAGCGGATGATCGAGGATAACCGCTACTGCGTTGACATTCTGGTCCAGATTGCCGCGGTTCGTGCTGCCGTCAACCGGGTCGGTCTCTCAGTGCTGGAAAGCCATACCCGTGGCTGCGTGGCGGATGCCATCCGGGAAGACAAGGGCGACGAAGCCGTCGACGAGTTAGTGGATGTTCTCGTGAAATTCATTAAGTGATTTTAAATCCAGACCTTGACCCGGATGGTAGACGGTCGCATAATAGAAAGGGACTTTGTGAATGAAAACACAAGGCTCCGCTGCCCGAACAATCCCATTAAGGGGGAATGCGCCTATGAACCGCTATCGTTGGGGGTGGTGGGGCAACACCGTCTTCCTGGCGACGGCCATCGTTCTGACGCTTGCGTTGGGCTCCGGCTTGGCCAGTGCCGACAAGGCACCGGCTCCTGCCCTGGTGTTCCCGCGGCTGGACATCCAGATCCTGCCAGAATATGACACCGATTACCCGCAAGCCCTGGTGATCGTGCAGGGTTCCCTGAAAAACGCCGGTTCGGAACCGTTTCAAGGAGAAGTCGTTTTCCGAGCGCCGAAAAACGCTCAGTTCAACTCCGCCTGCGAACTGTCGGGTGACCCGTTTACCACCGCCAATCCCGTGCACACCAACCAACTGGCCCTGGGCAAGGCCAAGGTCTACACCAAGGATGACCACCAGGAGGTAGGCTGGACTCCCAGCCGGGTCATCAAACCGGGGGAAACCTTTCCGCTCCATATGGAATTCTATTATCCGGCGGTTACGGGCGGTCCGGATAAGCAGGTAAGTTTTACTTACAGCCCGACCTACGGGGCCGACAAGGTAACCCTGGCCGTGGTGCAGCCTGCCCGTTCGTCGGGTTATAGCGCCCGCCTCACTGAAATCGGAGGTGGCTCGACGGAGGAGGGCACGTACGTTCACCAGTACGATCTGGGGCCGGCCAGGGCCGACCAGAACATCAGCTTTCAATTCAGTTATAAAAAGGACGACAACAGCAAGTCCATCGGGGGTTCGGGCGCCGCGCCCAAGCCGGCAAGCTCAGGGCTGGCGGTCCGGGGGAACCAGGTTATTCTGCTGGTGGCCCTGGCAATGGTCCTGGGGCTTGCCTTTGTGCTCTTCTACGGCGGTCCTTCCACCCGCAACGCCCGGACTGCTGCGGCGAGGTCCGGCAAGTCATCCCGGGCTGCAGGAGCCCGGGGGAGGCCGGCTGAAGTGGAAGAGGAGCGGCGGAAGGCCCGCCGGCTGCTGCTGGATGGCAAGATAAGCGAAGAGACTTACCGGGAGATTATCCGGGACCTGGAAGGCAAGGGGCGTTAACGCCGGGGGTGCAGAAGGTGAACAAGAGGACCAGACTCTTCATCGGTGTGGGTGTCATCCTGGCTGCCATCGCTTTTCTGATGTTCAGTGCCTTCTCGGGGACCACGATGTACTATTACAAGGTGGACGAAATCCTTGCCAAGGGGGGAGGTGTCACCGGCAAGCCCCTTCGCGTGCAGGGGGCGATCGTTCCCGAATCGGTAAGTTTTGATATTCAGGTTCCCCTGCTAAAGTTTAACTTGAGAGGAGAATCCGGCGGAACCATTCCCGTTGAGTACAAGGGGGTAAAGCCGGACAACATGGCGCAGGCGACCTCCGCCATCGTGGAAGGCAGGATCGACAGCAAGGGTGTGCTGGTTGCTTCCAAACTGCTCTTGCAATGCCCCTCCAAATACGAGTCGGAGAGGAAAGGGTCATAGGGATTATGAATGAATTTGGCACGCTGCTCTTAACTATGGCTTTCTTGGTGAACCTTTACGCGCTGGGTGCCGTACTTATTGGGATCAGGAACCGCGACCGACGGTTTCTGGAGAGCGGCAAGAACGGTATCGGAGCAGTCGCCCTGCTGACCACTTTTGCCACCGTCCTGCTGGCTTACCAGTTCATGGCAAGCGACTTCAGCAACAGTTACGTTTTCAACCACTCCGCCACTGACCTTCCGACTCTTTACAAGTTCTCCGCGCTCTGGGCAGGCAACGAGGGGTCCCTCCTGCTGTGGGCATGGCTGCTGGCGGTCTATGCAGCGGCGGCCGTTTACTTCCCGCGGCGCGAGGCGGAGGAGATGCTGCCCTATGTCAGCGCCGTCCTTTTGGCCATCAGCCTGTTCTTCACCTTCATCCTGAACTTCGTAACCCTGCCGTTTGCTTCCATGAACCCCGTCCCCGCACAGGGCATGGGACTAAACCCCCTCTTGCAAGACCCTGGGATGGTGATCCACCCGCCCACCCTTTACGCTGGATACGTCGGCTTTACCGTCCCCTTCGCTTATGCCATGGCGTTTCTTTTCACCCGCAAGGTCGGCGATACCTGGATCAAGGTAACCCGGCGCTGGACGCTCTGGTCCTGGCTCTTCCTCTCCATCGGCATCATCTTCGGGGCCCAATGGGCATACGTGGTCCTGGGTTGGGGGGGCTACTGGGCCTGGGATCCGGTGGAGAACGCATCCCTTCTGCCCTGGTTGACGGGGACAGCCTTCCTGCACTCGGTGATGATTCAGGAGCGCAAGGGGATGCTGAAGATTTGGAACGTGATGCTGATTATCGTCACCTTCCTCCTTACCGTTTTCGGTACCTTCCTGTCCAGGTCGGGGGTTCTGGCGTCTGTTCATGCCTTCTCGGATACGACCTTGGGGGCGTGGTTCCTGATCTTTATGGCTACCACCCTGGCGGCCAGCCTGTACCTGGCGTTTGACCGTATGCCTTTGCTTCGGGAGGACAACCAGTTTGAGGCGGTCCTCTCCAAGGAATCCAGCTTTCTGCTCAATAACCTGCTCCTGGTGGGATCGGCTTTCGCGGTATTTTGGGGAACCATTTTTCCACTCATCTCCGAGGCCGTCCGGGGCGTAAAGGTTACCGTCGGGCCGGGATTCTTCAACCAGGTGAACGTACCCATCGGGCTGGTACTGATTTTTCTCGTTGGAATCTGCCCGCTCATTCCCTGGCGCAAGGCCTCCTGGAATAACCTGAAGGACAACTTTCTCTATCCTGTCTTGATTCTGATGGTCTTCCTGGTAGCCGGGTATCTGGGGGGGATCCGGAAAATCGCGGCGCTCCTCGGATTCGGGTCCGCCGCTTTCGTTCTGACCACCCTGGCCCTGGAGTTTTATCGCGGGGTGCGCGCCCGGCGCAGGATGACCGGGGAGTCCATCCCGGTGGCCCTGGGCCGCCTGGTTTTCCGGAACCGGCGCCGCTACGGCGGGTACCTGGTACACCTGTCCATAATCATGATGATCGTTGGCATTACCGGGTCCAGTGCCTACCAGGTGGAGAAGGTCTATACCGTAAAACCCGGCCAGGTAATGAGCATTGGCAATTACCAACTTCGGTACAGCGGGCTGGGGGAAACCGAGCAGGGCCGCGTCGGGATCGTTTACGCCGACTTGACGGTGACCGAAAAGGGATATACCTACCCCGCCCCGTTGCGGGCCACCAAGGAGTTCTACCCCAACATGGACCAGCCCACCACCCGGGTAGGGATCAAAGGCGGTCTCAAGGAAGACCTGTTCGTCATTTTGAACGGGTGGGAAAAGGACATGACCGCCAACTTCAAGATATACGTGAACCCCCTGGTTGCCTGGATCTGGCTCGGCGAATACCTCCTGGTGGCTGCCACCGTGTTCGCCATGTGGCCGCAGCGGCGCAGACTGAGCCGGGCCAACCTGGTGAGCCAGGCAGCGGATTGAAGGCGGAGAGGGAGGCGGACCCCGTGAAGATTGGGGCCCTGGTTACACTCGTGGTGATGGTCGCCGCTGGGGTGGCTTTCCCGGCTGTCCCGGCCTGGGCAGAAGCGATGCAGGCCCCGGCGGAGATCGACCTCCGGACCAAACCGGTGGAAGTCCAGCTCATTTGCCAGTGCGGGTGCACCATGGTGGTGGCGGTCTGTGACTGCAGTACTGCCGACTCTATCCGGGCCGACATCGCCGGGAAGATGGACTCCGGCATGACCCAACAGGCTATCCTGACTTCTTATCTTACGCAGTACGGAGAGAAGGTACTAGCCTACCCGGTGAAGAAGGGCTTCAACTGGACGGCCTGGATCACCCCCTTCGCAGCGGTGGTGGTCGGCGGGGGTCTATTGACTTACCTGTTGCGAAAGTGGGTAAGGCGTCACGCCAGCGGCTCCACCACCGTGACGACTCAACAGCTAACCCCCGAGGAAGAATCCGTTTACGTCCCTCGGCTGCACGAGGTGCTGAGAAAGCATTTTTAGTCCTTGCTGGATGCAATCTTGTTGAGAAAGGGGCGAACCGCCCTTGACGGTAGCTGTGGTACTCCTGGCAGTGGTGGTGTTTGCAGTAGTTGTGTACATGATTGCACGCCCTTTTTGGCAGGGCGAACCCGCCGACGCGGACGACTCCAGCTTGCTGGAGGACGTGGCAGGCAGCGAAGACGAGCGGGAGAAGGTCTTCGCGGCCCTCTCCGATGTTGAGTACGACTATGCCATGAAAAAGCTTTCGGAGGACGACTACCGGGAGCTTAAAGGGCGGCTGGAGAAACAGGCCGTAGCATACCTGAAGGAAGAAGAAAACCTGGCGGTCGAATCGGCCCTGGGCCCAAATGCCCACGTGCTGGAGGATGACCTCGATCGGGAGATCGAGGCGGAGGTGGCCTGGGAGCTGGGAGGAGCCGCTTCGCCCGCGAGCCCCGGCTACTGCCCGAGCTGCGGGGCCAAGCTCCTCAGCCCTGGACAGCGATTTTGCCACGCTTGCGGGGGGAAACTGTCATGAAAGGCCGGAATCGGCGGCCCGCCCTGGTTGCATACGCTCTCAGCCTGCTGATGGGGGTACTCCTCATCCTGGGGAGCGCTCTGGAGGCACTGGCGGCAAACGAGAGTGGCATCTCCAGCGAGTTTTCCCATCTGGTGCTCTCGCAACAGGGGGGTAAGTTGCGGGTCTTTCAGTTGGTCAAGCTGAAGAATTCGGGTTCTGCGGCGGTTTCGCCGGTCAAGGTGGCGCTCCCCCAGGGGTACGCCAACCTCAGCTTCCCCAACCAGCCGGGGTCGGATAAACTAAAGAGCGACACGGCCGGGGTGACCGACCCGGAGGGCCTGGCGGGCGGTGCCACCAAGGACTACACCCTTGTGTACGAGCTCCCCTTTCCTGCGCAAGGCACCACCGTAAGCTTCAAGTTCGATTACGCCACCGACCAGGTTTACGTGCTGGCCGACCAGAACACGTTGCAGGTCCTTCCGACCCAGAACGGCGACTGGGAATACGGAGGGGCGGCGCAAATGGGGAGCAAACAGTTCGAGCAGTTTGCCCGCCAATCGGTGGCACCAGGGGCGGTTTTGAAGCTGACCCTGGGCCCGGCGCCTGCCGGCAAGCCCGGGGAGCCGGGTCAAGGAAACGCGGGTCAAGGCGTTGCGGGTCAAGGCAACCCGGGTTCTACTCCCCTTTTGAACAAGTTCTTCCACGGCGGCAGCGCCAACGTCATGCTCTGGCAGCGTTTCACGGGGCTCAGCGGGCACGGCGGGCTGGTGGGCATGCTGGTGATTCTCCTGGGCCTGGGGTTGGTGGTTGCCGGGGTTGGTACCTGGCTCTACCGGCGCTACCGGAAAGGCGGTGAAGCCGCGGCACCGTCCCCTCTTGTCTCCAACGAGGACCTGGTCGCCCGGCTCTCCAAGGAGAAAGCCCTCTACGTGAAGAAGATTGCCGAACTGGACCGGCTATTGTCGCAGAAGGCCATCGACCCCCAGGAGCACGCTCAGAAACGGTCGGTTTACAAGCAACGGTTGGCCAGGGTTATCGTGAAGCTGAAAGAGTTGCAGTCATGAGGGTGTGGGGCCCGTGATGGCATTGGAGGCACGCCAGGTTCGTAAGCACCTGGGAGCCAAAAACATCCTCGCCGGCGTTGACCTGGGGGTGGAGGAGGGGCGGTTCTTGACCCTCTTCGGCCCCAACGGGGCAGGGAAGTCCACCTTGCTGCGCATCCTGGCCGGGCTTGTCCCGGTCAGCGGGGGCACGGTGCTGGTCAAAGGGAAGCCCATTGCGGAGGCAGGCCCTGCCCTGCGGCGCCTGATCGGTTTTTTGTCCCATGGCTCTTTCTTGTATGATACGTTAACGGCTCGCCAAAACCTGATGTTTTACGGCCGGCTTTATGGAGTGGCCGGGCTGGAGCAACGGGTTGAAGAATTGCTGGACCAGGTGGAGTTGTCCCTCTTTGCCAACGACCCGGTGCGGGGGTTCTCGCGGGGAATGATTCAGCGGCTGGCGATCGCCCGCGCCATCATTCACCGGCCCGGCATCCTCCTGCTGGATGAACCCTATACCGGATTGGACCAGCGCGCCTCGGAAATCCTGGATGCCGTCCTGCGCAAATACAAGGAGCTTGGCCATACCGTGGTGATGGTCTCTCACAGCTTCAGCGAGGGCCTGGCCCAAGCCGACGAGTTGGCAGTGCTTCACCGGGGGCGAATCGTGACCCAACTTCCGCGGGGGGACCTGGACCCTGCCGAATGGGCACGGCAGTATCGGCAACTCGTGGGCTGAGGGGGGGCGGCAGCTTGGCGAACTACCTGCGATACGTCCTGGCCATTGCCGGTAAGGACCTGCGTGCTGAACTGCGGAGCAAAGAGATGTTCTCCGCCATGACGATCTTTGCCCTTTTGGTTGCTGTCGTCTTCAGCTTTGCCTTCGACGCCAACGCGGCCACCCTGCAGGAGGTCTTTCCGGGAGTAATCTGGGTGGCCTTTTTTTTCGCCGGAACCCTGGGGTTGAACCGGTCGTTTGTCAACGAGCGCCAGAACTCCGCCATTCACGGGCTGATGCTGGCGCCCGCCGACCGGAGTGTCATCTATTTCGGCAAGGTGCTGGGAAACATGGCGGTGATCACCATCACCGAGGCGATCGGACTCCCGGTCTTCCTGGTGTTGTTTGACGTCTCTGCCGGGCCACGGCCAGCTTTGCTGGTCTTGTCCATCGTTTTGGCGACTTTGGGGTTTATTGCCATCGGCACTTTCCTTTCGGCCTTAGCGGCAAACACGCGCACCGGCGAAATCCTGTTACCCATAATCCTTTTTCCCGTGGCGGTGCCGGTGGTACTGGGGGCGGTACAGACGACCGGGGCCGTGCTATTGACGGAGGGCGTTGATCTGCCGCGTTTCTACCAGTGGCTGCGGGTCCTGGCGGTCTATGATGTGGTGTTTCTGGTTGTTCCCTTCCTGCTCTTCGACTACGTTCTGGAGGTATAGCCTTGAAACGCGATCCACTCCTCTACCTCGGTTACGCGGCGTACGGCCTGGTGGCGGTGGCCCTGGTGCTGAGCTTCCTGGTGGCCCCTACGGAACGGAACATGGGCGACGTGCAGCGCATCTTCTACTTTCACGTGGCTTCCGCGTGGAACGCGTTCCTGGCCTTCGCGGTGGTAGCGGTGGCCGGGGCGCTGTACCTTCGCACCAGGGAGAAGCGATGGGACCTTCTGGCCTATTCCTCTGCCGAGGTGGGAGTTCTCTTCACGACCGTTGTCTTGCTGACGGGACCGATCTGGGCCAAGTTTGCCTGGCTGACCTGGTGGACCTGGGACCCCCGGCTCACCACCACCTTGATCCTCTGGTTTATCTACCTGGCATATCTGGTGCTGCGCTCCAGCGCGGAGGGCAACGAGGCCCAGGCGCGCCTGTCGGCGGTTTTCGGGATCATCGGCTTCGTGGACGTTCCCATCGTGTTCGTTTCGGCCCGCTGGTGGAGGTCCATTCATCCCACTTTGATCGAGGCCAAGCAGATGCGGATGGAGGGCACCATGGTTCTGGCCATGCTGGTGAGCGTCATTGCCTTTACCGCTCTTTACGCATATCTGGTGGCCCAGCGGCTGCGAGTGGAGCGTTTGGCAGAAGAGGTTGCCGGGCTCAAAGAAACCATGAGGGGGTAGTGGCGTGAAGGAGCAGCTAGTCTATCTGTTCGCCGGCTACACGGTCATCTGG
>JAMDAP010000211.1 GCA_023484675.1 Bacillota bacterium | reverse complement strand
TCTTGGTCATGGACTGTACGGAAACAGGGGCATCGCCCCCGATAACGAGCTTGCCCACACGAACGGGACGCGTCTTGCGTCGCACGGAAATATCCCCCTACTTCAGTCTAAAGGGCCGCCCTCGCGGGCCGGCCCCCCGAGCGTCGGCTCGGTCTGCAGCAGCGCACCGCCGTTATGAAGGGGTGCTGAGCCCCAGAATGTCCTTGTAGGTGATGAAGATGCCAAGCAGGATGAGCAGGGCGAAGCCGATCAGGTGGATGAAGTTCTCGCGGTTGGGGTCCACCGGCCGGCCCCGGACGCCCTCCACGAACAGGAAGGCCAGCCGCCCGCCGTCCAAGGCGGGCACGGGCAGGAGGTTGATCAAGCCCACCGTGGCCGAAAGGATCGCCGACAGCCAGAGCAAGGGCGCCAGGCCCAAGGTCATGGCCATCTGCACCTGCTTGGAGATGCCCACCGGCCCCACCAGCTCGGCGCGGGTGCGGTGCGTCAGCATCAAGCCGATGCTGCGGAACCAGAGGGTGGTGGCGTCCCAGGTCTGGGACGCGCCGTAGGCGAGCGCGCCGCCCGCCCCCACCTTGCGGATCTCCGTCACCGGCAGGACGCCGATGGCACCCATGGTTACGTCCTGCTCCGAGGGGGCGGGCGTGACCGTCAGCCGCACCGGCTTCTTGTCTGGACCCCGCAAAACGTCAAAGGTCAGGGGCTTCCCCTTGGCGCCGTGGATGGCCGTCTGCAGGTCGGTCCAGTTCTGGATGGCGCGGCCGTCGATGGCCACCACCACGTCCCCTTCCTTGAAACCGGCCTGGTCGGCCGGCTGCCCGGCAATCGTCTGGCCGATCTGGGCCGGCGAGGACTGCGGCACCGCCACGCCATAGGCGCCGGCAAGGATGGAGAAGAACAGGATGGCCAGCACGAAGTTCATGGCCGGCCCGGCCGTCAGCACGGCCGCCCGCGCCCACAGCGGCTGCTTGTTGAAGCTCCGGGGCGTGTCGTAATCGGGCTCCTCCGGGTTCATGCCGGCCATGCGCACGAACCCGCCCAGCACCACAAAGAGCCGGATGGTGTATTCCGTCTCGCCGCGGCGGAAGGAGGCCAGCTTGGGGCCGAACAGGCCCAGGGAAAACTCATCGACGCGAACGCCCACCAGCTTGGCCACCAGAAAGTGGCCGAACTCGTGGACCAGAATTAGCACCGCCAGCAGAAACAGGGTCAGCAGCAGTGAAGTAGCCGTCAATCCAGTCACCGTCCTAACAGCTCGTGGGCCAGGGCGCGCGCCCAGGCGTCCGCCTTCAGCACCGACGCCAGGCTGGCCGCGGGGACGGGGTCGTGTCGTGCCATGATACGTTCAATCGTCCGTGGTATGCCCAGAAAGTCGAGGTCTCCGTCGAGGAAGGCTTCAACCGCCACCTCGTTGGCGGCGTTGACCACCGCCGGCATCGTTCCACCTATTGTAACAGCCTCTGTGGCGTAGTTCAAGCAAGGGAAGGCCCCGGGATCAGGCGGCTCAAAGGTCAGCGAACCCAGGGCGATGAGGTCCAGTCGCTGAAAGTTGTTGGCCGGCCGGTCGGGGTAGGTGAGGGCGTACTGGATGGGCAGCCGCATGTCGGTGGGTCCGAGTTGGGCTAGCACCGAGCCGTCGTGGAACTCCAGCGCTGAGTGGACCGTGCTCTGGGGATGAACGACCACCTCGATGTTCTCCACCGGGGTGCCAAAGAGCCAGTGGGCTTCGATAATCTCCAGGCCCTTGTTCATCAGGGTGGCGGAGTCGATGCTGATCTTGCGCCCCATGTTCCAGCGCGGGTGCTTCAGAGCCTGAGCCGGCGTCACCTTGGCCAACTGTTCCCAGGTCCAGCCGCGGAAGGGTCCCCCCGAAGCGGTGAGGATGAGCTTCTTTACGGACCCCGGCTGGGTTCCTTGCAGGCACTGGAACAGAGCGCTGTGCTCGGAGTCCACAGGCAGGAGCTTGACGCCATGGGCTGCGGCTTCGCCGGTGACCAGGGCCCCGGCTGCCACCAGGGTTTCCTTGTTGGCCAGAGCGATCTCCTTGTTGGCCCGGATCGCGGCCAGAGTCGGGGCCAAGCCGGCCGAGCCAGCCACGGCCGTCAACACCAGATCGGCCTCTTCCCAGGCCGCCAGGCGCACCATGGCGTCCTCGCCGCCGAAGACCAGCACCGGCTCTCCCGCCAACCGCCGCCGCAACTCGAATGCCTTACCGGGGTCGACCACGGCCACCGCCGCCGGCCAGAACTCCCGTACCTGCCGCTCCAACAAGTCTAGATTATTCCCGGCCGAGGCGAGCCCCACCACCCGAAGGCGGTCAGGCAGAGCCCGCACGACATCCAAGGCCTGCGTCCCCACGGACCCAGTAGAGCCAAGGATAACCAGGCGTCTCAAGTTCAAAGCGTTCTTCCTCCACGCCAGCCCGGCAGGGGCAGGATGCCCGCCCTTACCATAGCCTTCATGATGATGAGAGTCAGCGGCCCGTAGATCACGCCCATCGGGCCGAAAATCTGCAGCCCCAGGTACAAGCCCAGAAGAGTGGCCAGCGGGTGCAGCCCGATCCGGTCGCCCAGGATCTTGGGCTCAATCACCGTGCGCACGCCGGAGGTGGCGGCGTAAGCCAGCAGCAGCTTGGCGGCCAGCAGCGGCGAGCCGAAGATCAGGTGAAACAGGGCCCAGGGGATGAAGATCAGGCTGGGCCCCAGTACCGGCAGGACGTCCAGAAGGGCCGCCATAATGGCGATCAGCGCGGCATAGCGGATGTCCAGCAGGTTGAGGAAGATGAGGGTCAGGAGGCCGGTGATGCTGACCAGGGTGAATTCGGCCTTGACGAAGCCGGCGGCTGATTCAAAAACATCACCTTTGACCGCAGCCATCTGCTTGCGCCAGGCCTCCGGCAAAAGCGACAGCAGGAACCGGGCGATGACCCGCTTGTCCCGGCTGAGAAAAAAGGTGGCCACCACGGTGATCAATAGGGTGATGATCAGCGAGGGCAAGGCCACAACCAGCCCCAGGACGTTCTTGACCTGAGCCAGCTGCCCCTGTACGAACTTTCCGGCCTCGCTCAAGTTGTTGAACAAAAAGCTCTGCAGTTCCGGCCGCTGCGAGGCCGACTGCATCAAGGACTCGTAGCGATCCATGCCTTCTTGGACGGCCCTCAACCCGAACTGATAGTACTTTCTGGCCGTCTTTCTGGCGGTGCTGATCTCATAAACGATGATGACCCCCAGGCCCACGACCAGCAACAGCAGCGAGGCCGATGAAACGGCCACCACCAGGGCCGTGGCCACGCCCCGGGGGGCCCGGAACCAGCGTTCCACCACTCCCACCCAGGGGTCGATCAGCACCGCCAGAAAGACGGCCAGAACAAAGGGCAGCACGTAGGGCATGAGGTACGTGAAGACCAGGTAGCTGGCTCCCAGGAAGACGGCAATCCAGAACAGGGATAACCAGAAGCCTTTGGCCGGGCTCAAAACCCTCCCCCCCTCTGTGCCCACAGGACCAGGATGTAATAGACCAGGGGCGCCGCCACCAGGGTGCTGTCGAAGCGGTCCAAAACCCCGCCGTGGCCGGGCAACAGCCGGCCCGAGTCCTTTGCCCCAGCGTAACGCTTGAGCGCCGACTCAGCCAGGTCTCCGGTCTGCCCCAACACTGCGACGGCGATCCCCAGTCCGAGGCGAAGCCCCGGCGAAAGCCCCAGGGGGATGCCCAGGAACCAGGCGGCCAGGATGCCGCCGCCCAGGCCCCCAACTCCTCCCTCGACGGTCTTTCCGGGGCTGAGGGAGGGCTTCAGCTTGTGGCGGCCGGCCAGGCTGCCCACGAAGTAGGCCAGAACGTCCGTCGCCCAGACCCCGCCGAAGACCAGCAGCGTTCGCCAGATCCCAAGGGGTCCGGAGACGCGGAGAAGCACCAGATGGGCCAAGGTCCACCCAATGTAGACGGAACCGGCGATCACCACCAGGGCGCCGCCGGCGCTGCCCGCCGGGTAGGTGACGACCAGGGTGGCCAGAGTGATGAGGATGACCAGGCCCAGGAGCAGGCCAGCGTAGGCCCCCCCGGGGCCGGCCAGGGGCAGGCCGGCGGTAAATCCGGGCAGGCCGCCAGTGGCGGTAGTCGCCGGCAGGGCCGCCGCGGCCGTCCAGATCACGGACCCCACCGCCCCCACGCCGGCCACGGCTGGGCTGACGGAGAGGCCCGCCTTCGCCCACAGGCGGAGGTACTCGCCAAACGCCGTCACTGCCACGAGCCCGACGAAGAGGCCCCAGGCCAGGCCGCCCAGGTACAGCGCCCCGAGCAAGACTATGCCAAGAATCAGCGCTGTTATCACGCGGGTGCGAAGCAAGTTCTCACCTCGACTTGATGCCGCCGAAGCGGCGCTCCCGGGTAGCATACTCGGCCAGGGCCCGGCGCAGGTGGGCGGGGGTGAAGTCCGGCCAGTAGGTGGAAGTCACCCAGAGTTCGGCGTAGGCCACCTGCCAGAGCAGGAAGTTGCTGAGGCGGGTCTCGCCGCCGGTGCGAATGAGCAGGTCCGGGTCGGGATAGCCGGTGGTGTAGAGGTGCTGGGACACCACCTCGGGGGTGATGCTCTCCGGCCGGAGTTCGCCGGCCTTCACCTTGCGGGCGATGGCCTGTGCTGCGTCCGCCAGTTCCTGGCGGCCGCCGTAGTTGAGAGCCATGTTCACCTTCAGCCCTCGATTGTCCCGCGTCAGCTGCTCCGCCCGCTCGATCTCCTGCTGATCGAAGAGCGGCAGTTCCCTGGTTCGGCCGATGGCCCGGATGCGAACCCCGTTCTGGTGCATCTCGTTGAGCTCGGCACGCAGGTACTCGACCAGCAGCTTCATCAAGGCGTCGACTTCTTCCTGCGGCCGCTTCCAGTTCTCCGTAGAGAAGGCGTAGAGGGTCAGCACCTCGATGCCCAGGTTGCTGCAGGTGGAGATGACGTTCCGCAGAGCCTCCACGCCGGCGCGATGGCCCGCCACCCGGGGCAGGCCCCTCTCTTTGGCCCAACGGCCGTTGCCGTCCATGATGATGGCGATGTGCCTGGGCAACTGCGACTTGTCCAGCGCGTGGTCGGGTCCGGCGGCGCCCACCGATGGTTTCTGGCCAGGTCGCCCGGGCCTGCTGCTGCCCCGCGGGGACCCACCCCAGGGAAGCAGAGAGAGCAGGCGCACCAGGAATGTCATGGGGTTCACCCACGTACCTCCGTCTCCGGTTCAACAAAAGAGGCCGCGGAGGGGCCGGTTGGCCATCGAGTCCTCGCGGCCGATCGTACGTTGGCATTCATCTCGGGCGCCGCCGGCAACTCCAGTAAGGCCGGCACGCAGGACAACCCGCTCAAACCTCCATGATCTCCTTTTCCTTCAGCCTGACGATGTCGTCAATCTCCTTGATGTAGCGGTCCGTGACCTTCTGGATGCCGGCCTCGGCCCGCTTGGCATCGTCCTCGGAGATCTCCTTCTTCTTCTCCATGGCCTTGACCAGCTCGTTGCCCTCCCGCCGTTCGTTGCGGACGGCCACGCGCTGCTCCTCGCCCAGCTTGTTCACCTGCTTGACCAGGTCCTTGCGGCGTTCCTCGGTGAGCTGGGGGATGGCCAGGCGAATCATCGTGCCGTCGCTGGACGGCGTCAGACCCAGGTCGGACTTCATGATGGCCTTTTCAATGGCCGGTGCCGCCGACTTGTCCCAGGGCTGGATAACCAGCAGGCGTGGCTCAGGGACGGAGATGTTGGCCATCTGGCTGATCGGCGTGGCTGTGCCGTAATAGTCCACCAGAACCTTGTCCAGCAGGGCCGGGGTCGCGCGTCCCGCCTTCAAGTGGGATAGCTCCTTGCGAAAGAGCTCGCAGGTCTTCTTCATCTTGTCCTCGATCTGCTTAATGACCTCTTTGACCATTGTCCTCTCCCCCCACGATCGTGCCGATGTTCTCGCCCAGGATCACGCGCTTGATGTTGCCGTTCACGTTCATATCGAAGACGACGATGGGCAGCCCGTTGTCCATGCACAGGGAAGCGGCGGTGCTGTCCATCACTTCCAGTCCCAGGTTCAGGACGTCCAGGTAGCCGAGGCGTTCGAACTTCCTGGCGTTCGGGTTGGAGCGCGGGTCGCTGTCGTAAACGCCGTCGGTGCCCTGCTTGGCCATGAGGATGGCGTCCGCCTCAATCTCCGCAGCCCGCAGCGCGGCGGTGGTGTCGGTGGAGAAGTAGGGGTTGCCGGTGCCGGCTGCAAAGATCACCACGCGCCCCTTTTCCAGGTGGCGAATAGCGCGGCGGCGGATGTAGGGTTCGGCGATGGCCCGCATCTCGATGGCCGTCTGCACCCGGGTGGGAACCTCGTGGTTCTCGATGGCGTCCTGAAGGGCCAGAGCGTTGATGGCCGTGGCCAGCATGCCCATATAGTCGGCGGTGGCCCGGTCCATCCCCTTGGAGTAGCCGGCCTTGCCCCGCCAAATATTGCCGCCCCCCACCACCACGGCTACTTCCACGCCAAGGTCCCGGATCTCCCGGATCTGCCGGGCGATGGTATCCACCACTTCCGGGTCGATGCCGAACTTGTGGTCCCCGGCCATGGCCTCGCCCGAGAGCTTCAAAACGATGCGCTTGTACACCGACTCTGCCACGTTCATTCCTCCAAACCTATTCGCGCCACCGAACCCAAATCCTGCCCATGAGGGCGCAGGAAGAGGGAACACTCGCGTGTTCCCCCTCATCCCCCCTCTCTTACTTCGTCATGCTGGCGACTTCCGCCGCAAAATCGTCGGACCGCTTTTCCAGACCCTCGCCCATCTCGTAGCGGACAAAGCGGCGAACCGCAATCTTCTCGCCGATCTTGGCCACGAGCTCGCTCTGGATCTTGCCGAGGGTGGTATCCTGATCCTTGACGAAGGGCTGCTCCAGCAGGCAGACTTCCTTATAGAATTTCTCCAGGCGGCCCTCCACCATCTTCTCAACGATGTGCGCCGGCTTGCCCTCGTTCATGGCCTGGGTGCGCAGGATCTGCCGCTCATGCTCCAGCATCTCGGCGGGAACCTCGTCCTTGCTCACGTACTGGGGCTTCAGGGCAGCAATCTGCAGGGCCACGTCGTGCACAAAAGCTCGGAAGTCCTCGTTGCGAGCCACGAAGTCGGTCTCGCAGTTGACCTCCACCAGCACGCCGACGCGGCCGCCGCCATGGATGTAGCTGTCGACGATGCCTTCCGAAGCGACCCGCCCGGCCTTCTTGGCGGCGGCGGCGAGGCCCTTCTCCCGCAGCAGGTCGATCGCCTTTTCCATGCTGCCGTCTGAATTCGCCAGTGCCTTCTTGCAATCCATCATGCCCGCGCCGGTCTTCTCGCGCAGTTCCTTGACCATGGCGGCGGTGATTTCAGCCACGAAAACGCCTCCTCAGCTTGTCCTAAGGCCAAGATAAAGCGGGTGGGGCCTCTGGCCCCACCCGCACCGCTTACTGGGCCACCACCTGGACCCCTTGACGGCCTTCCAGAACGGCATCTGCCATCTTGCCGGTAAGAAGCTTCACGGCACGAATGGCGTCGTCGTTGCCCGGGATGATCACATCGATCTCGTCCGGGTCGCAGTTGGTATCGACGATGGCCACGATCGGGATCTTGAGCCGGCGGGCCTCCTGCACGGCGATGTGCTCCTTGCGCGGGTCGATGACGAACAACGCGCTTGGCAGCTCCTTCATACCCTTGATGCCGCCCAGGAACTTCTCCAGCTTCTCCTTCTCGCCCATCAGCTTGGCGACTTCCTTCTTGGGAAGCCGGTCCAGGGAGCCGTCCTGCTCCATCTGCTCCAGCCGGGACAGACGGTCGATCCGCTTGCGAATAGTCTCGAAGTTGGTCAACATGCCGCCCAGCCAACGCTGGTTGACAAAATACATGCTGCACCGCTCCGCTTCCTCACGGACCGCGTCCTGAGCCTGCTTCTTGGTGCCGACGAACAGGACCCTGCCCCCGTCGAAGGACAGCTGGCGCACGAAGTTGTACGCCTGCTCAACCATCTTCACCGTCTTCTGCAGATCAATGATGTAGATCCCGTTGCGCTCGGTGAAGATGTACTCCTTCATCTTGGGGTTCCAGCGACGGGTCTGATGCCCGAAGTGGACGCCCGCCTCCAGGAGCTGTTTCATAGAGATGACTGACACGGGTGAATTTCACCCCCTCCCCTGGTTTGACTCCCGGCTCCGGCCTTCTCCCGGGTCTGGCGCCGGGACCTCCCCGAACCGCATGGGCCGCTGGAATCCTCTGCTGAGGACACCACCACCGGCCTTAGCTCAGGTGTGGACTTGATAACCGGATTATATTTTACTAGTACCTGTAAGCGCCGTCAAACAATTGTTGTAGCGATCGCCTCATTCGACGCGCAGGATCACCGGAATGGCCATCCAGCGCACGGGTGAGTAGAGGAAGGTCTTGCCGTTGAGCTCTTGTTTCAGCGAGGTCTTGACCATGGCGTAGGCCCGGTCGCCGAATTGAGCGGCCACCTGGTCGACGTCCAGGCCGTCCATGACGCTGGAGACGGACGTCAGCACAATGTTCTCCAACCGGCTCTGGAACTGGTTCAGCACTTCCGGCGGCAGCGGGATGACCACGTCGGAGATGCGGACGACACCGGCATCAATCTTGTTCTTCATCTGTACCTTTACCTGGGCAGCGGCGCCGGCCTTGACCTTGGCCACAATCTCGGGAAAATCGGCCTCAACCTGTCGCGTCACCTGCACACGCACCATCTGCGCCACCTCGTCGGCCGAAAGCACCACCTGCACCCCACGCTGCACCAGCATGGCTGAGGCGGCCAGCACCAGGCTGGCCGAAAGCAGAAGGCCGACGCCAATCCCCCAAAGGAAAGCGCGGCCAGGCCATATAACCTCCGTCCGCCGGCGTTCCAAACGGCTGCGTGCCATTGTCTATCCCCTCCCAGGTTGTCGTTTGATAGTATGGCAAAGATGACCAGGGATATTCCTGGGAGCAACGCAAGACGCTCCGAACCGGGAGTCTCCCCAAAATCAAGAAGCGGCATCCCACCGGGATGCCGCTGTCGTCTTCGGTTTTTTAATGAAGGCTGCGGCTGAGCCCCAGGATCAACTGCACTTCGCCTGTGGTCCGCCCCGTGAGCCGGGCAATCTCTGCCGGACCCAGGCCGCGGTGCGCCAGCGACAGTACGTCTTGGTGCCGCGGCTCCTCCGGCGGGGCGGCGGCTGCTCCGGCACGAGTCGAACGCTTGGGTTTGGCGCCGGCAGCCTCGGCCTTGGCACTTCGCGATGCAGACTTCTTGGCTGTTCTCGCTTTGGGCGCGCCGGCCTCCGGATCTGCCCCGGATTCGGGGCGAGCCGCCTCCTGTCCCAGCCGGGCCGCCGCCACCAGAGCCGCGGCAGCCTGTACCTTCTCCTCCGATGGCCCCTGTTCCAGCCGAGGCGCAGCTCCTGAGCCCAAGGCCTGCCGGAGGCCGGCAATGCGCTCATCCGCTTCCGACAAAAGCCCCCGAATCTCCCCCTGGCGCCGGCGGAGGTCGCCCATCAACTCTTCCGCCGCCGACACCAGTTCCTCCACCACCGCCCCAAACTGGGCTCCGCCTTCCGGAGCCACGCCCCTGGGCCGGCGGGCCCCAGCCTTGCGGTCAGGCGCGCACCGGTTCTGCCACAACCAAGCGGCCACAGCGCCCGCCAGTGCCGCCAGGGCGTATTTCCAAACCAATCGAGTTCCTCCTGACTAAGCCTTCAGGTCCAGGCGCTGCCCAGGCTCACCAAGACGTGCCGGGGGCGCAGCGGCAGGCCCGCTGCCGGGGGCGCCCTCATCCTGGTCCGGAGCACTGTGCTCGGAGGCGTCCTGCCTGCCGGACTTCCCCTTGCCGGACCGTTCGCCCACCCGCGACCCTCGGGTCTGCGGCGCCTGAGTCACCTGCGCCGACTGCCGTTCTACCTGACCCGCCAGTTGTTGGGCAAACTGCTCCTGGGCCGCCTGTACCGACTCGTCCCGAGCCTGCTGCACGCGCCCTGCTTCTGGCACCTTGGGGTAAAGGGTCTGCAAGTCCACCGACCGGATGGACATCCTGCCACCCCCTGCGGGGCCGCCGCCCAGCGGTCCCCTTCCTCGTCATTCGGCCGTTACAGCGCGGCCAGCACCACGTCGCCCGCCTCGTTCAGAACCAGGCGCGTGTGAGTCAGCGTGTCATAGACGAAGTAGGCCGACCGCCCGATGGTCACCTTCACGCCGGGATGGATGGTGTCCGTCACCCGCACCCGGCCATTCTTGCGCTCCTCCAGCTCCTCTTCCAGCTTGAGCACTCGTTGGGACAGGGTCTCCCGCTCGCCCATCAGGTGGTAGGTGCCGCGCACCAATTTGAGCAGGGCTTCCTTCTTTTCGGCGGGAAGCCTCTCGCCCCGTTGCTCCAGGTCCTTGAGCATGTGGGTGGCCGACGTGGCCCGCTCCAGTTGGCGCTCCACCTGCGTCAGTGCGGCGTGGCTGGACTTGAGTTCCTCGCGCAGGGCCGGGTTGGCGCCGACCTCGATCTCCGTAGCCGTGGCCAAATTGGCGCCGATGACCCCCGCCGAGACCTCCTGGTCTGCCTGCACCAGGCCTCCCACGATGAGCCCCCTGTTGCCGGTCACAGCCACTCTGCCGCCGGCGCTGACCCGGCTGTGCATGATGGCATCCGATACCACCACGTCGCCGCCGGCCTCCACCACCGCATTCTCGATGTAGAGGGCGGTCACATTGCCGCCCGCCTTGACCTTGCCGTGCCCTGCCCCCTGGATGCCGCTCTTGACGTGAACGTTGCCGCCCGCCTGAAGGAAACCGCCGTCCACGTAACCGTGAACCTCAATGTCGTGGTCGGACTGAACGGTGAAGCCCGTGGTGACGTTCCCCCGCACCACCACGGTGCCCACGAATTGAATGTCGCCCGTGGAGTAATCGACATTGGCCTTGATTTCAAACACCGGCAGCACGCTGACTCGGTTACCCCGGATGGCCACGTGCCCGTCGGAAGCTGCGAACAGCCGCAGCCCTTCGGCGTCGGCGTAAACGTTTTGCCCGCCCGGCAGCGGCGTGTCGCGGCCCGGGGTGGGCTCCAGAACGCGGCCGTCCACGGCCATCCCCTGCGTGCCGTGGGTGGCTGGGACCTTCGTCACCAGGAGTTGGTCCTTGGTCACGTTCTGCACCAGGTTGAGGCTGTGGAAGTCCACCCGTTCGTGCTCGACCAGCAGCGGCAGGCCGGTGGGACGCGGGTTGACATGCCACTCCAGCCGGGCATCCTCGCCTCGCTCGGGAGCCTGGCCGTGCGCCACCACCAGGCGCGTACCGGGAAACTCAAGCGTCTCCTTGACCGCGGCCTCGTCCACCCCCTGGGTGACGCCCGCCTGTTTCAAGGCTGCCAGAGCCCGACCCAGGAGTTCCTGGCTGAACGACAGCCCTTTCTCCGGCGGGGTCACCAGCAGGCTGGCCTCCATACCCCCCGGCGCGACGCTTACCCGAAAAGGGGAGTCCGATGTCCCCGGCGCCACGTCAGCCACCATTCACACCCCCCCGGTTCTGTCCGGTTCTGTCGCCTCTCTGTAGCTACAGCACCTCTTGCCGCCGGCGGCTGAGCCTCCCGCGCAGCCGCAGGATCGCCCTGGTATGCAGCTGCGAAATGCGTGAGGGCGACAGTCCCATCACCTCAGCCGCTTCCCTGGCCGTCAGGCCTTCGTAGTAAATCAGCGTCACAACCAGCCGCTCCTTCTCGGAAAGATGGCTCAAAGCCTCCTCCAGGGCCAACTGGCGGTCACGCCGTACCATCGCGCCCAATGGGTCTGATCTCGGATCCTCCTCCGCCAGCGCCTCGGCGGCGCTGCCGTAGTCGTCATCGCCCTCCCGCCCCTGACGAATCTCGTCCAGATACGCCAGCGACAAGCTGGCTGCCCGCCGTTCCCACTCGGCCAGTACGGCCACGTCCACCCCCAGCTCGGCCGCCAGTTCGGCGTCCTCCGGGGCGCGCCCAAGACGCTCCTCCAGCCGCACGTTGACCCGCTCCAGGAGCCTTGCCTGCTGCCGCCAGGAGGCCGGGGCCGGGTCCATGGTCCGAAGCCCGTCCAGGACGGCGCCGCGAATGCGGGTGGTGGCGTAGGCGGCGAAGGGCACGCCGCGTCCGGGATCGTAACGTTCGACCGCATCCAACAGGCCCAACGCACCGTACCCCTCTAAGTCGGCTAAAGAAACCGAGCTGGGCACCACCAGAGCCATGCGCCCGGCCACGTGCTTTACCAGCCCTAGGTGTTGTTCAATCAGCTGGTCTCTCAGCTCGCGGCTGCTGTTGGCGCGGTACCGCATCCAAAGCTCAGCCGTGTCCAATGCGGATTATTCCTCCATGCCTGGCGTGGTCAGAACGGGTGGGTGGAGCGGCTCAAAGAGGCAGCCCTCATCACCGCAGCCCCTTCCGATGACGCCGCAGTTGCTCCCGAAAAATGAAGCCGACGATGGCATCCCGGTCCCGGGACTCGGCGCCAATCCAGCGGATGGCGATCCAGTGGCGGTCGCGGCCGCCTCGGGATTCCGACTGCAGAACGCGCATGACCTCGGCCACCAACTGCAAGGCCTCGGTGTTGTCGGGAAGGCGCAGGTGAATGTCCAGGTGGGTGCCGGGAACAAGGCGTATCGCAGTGACAATCTGCGCTCCGCCCAGCGG
>JAMDAP010000157.1:10124-12862 GCA_023484675.1 Bacillota bacterium | reverse complement strand
TGCGTATCGCCGTCAACGTGGGTGAACGGTCCAGCGGGCTCATGCCTGGGACCGTGCCGGCAGCTGAATTCCCGGCTTGTCATTGACGCCGAGCGACCGCAAATGACGCTTTTGCTTTCCGGTGAGCACGACTGCGCCTCCTATGAATGGCTGCTGCAACCAGGGTACCACAAGACCCCTTCCCCCGCGAAGGCTTTCCCGCCGCCAACGCAGAATAGTCTTACCCGGGAGGTGCGCCGTGTCTGCACCAACGCCAACGCCGGCACCGTTTCTAACCGCTCAGGTCCCGTCGGAACTGGACGGTGTCCTGCTCATCCGCGTCTTGCGCGGCCACCTGCGCTTGTCGCGCACCCTCTGCCGCAAGCTGAAGCAGTCCGGCCTGATTCTGGTGGACGGGCGTGCCGCCACCAGCCAGACCCGCGTGCCGGCAGGCGCCAAGATCGAGCTGATCCTTCCCTCCGCCACTTCCCCCGGTGTTGTGCCCGAGCCCGTGCCCCTGGAAATCGTCTATGAGGATGCAGACGTGCTGGTCGTCAACAAGCCTGCCGGGCAGGTGGTGCACCCCACCGGCGAACACGTGAAGGGCACCCTGGCCAACGGGGCTCTCTACCACTGGCAGTCCCGCGGTGAGGCGGCCAGCTTCCATCCGGTGCACCGCCTGGACCGCAACACCTCCGGCCTGGTCCTGGTGGCGAAGCACTCCCACGCCCACCGGCTGCTGGATCAGGCTCTGCGGGCCGGGCGGGTACACCGCGATTACCTGGCTCTGGTAGGGGGCGCTATGGAGCAGACCGAGAGCACTGTTGACCAGCCCATCGCCCGCCTGGAGGGGCACGCCATCCAGCGCGGCGTCCGGCCCGATGGCCGGCGGGCGGTCACCCACTTCCGCCTGGTCCGGCGATGGCCCGCCGCCTCTCTGCTGCACCTGCGCCTGGAGACCGGGCGGACCCACCAGATCCGTGTCCACATGGCCTTCCTGGGCCATCCCCTGCTGGGCGATACGATGTACGGCCCGCCCGACCTGCCAACCCCCGCCGGCCTGACCGCCGGCCTGACCGCCGGCCGCCAGGCCCTACATGCCTTTCGCCTGGAGTTCCCCCATCCCCTGCGCGCTTTCGCCTGGAGTTCCCCAATCCCCTGCGCGGCGACGGGCTGGAGTTCATCATCCCCCTGTCGGCTGACCTGGCCGATCTGGTCGCCGCGCTGAACGAGGGGCGAGGCCCATGGACTACGTAACGGTTCGCGGCCAGGCCACAGCCGAAGTGGTCATCAAGAAATCTCGCTTTCTGGGCCGGGTCTTCCCGGTGTCGGACGAGGCGCAGGCCCAGGCTTGTCTGGAAGGTGTCCGCGCCGAGCATCGCAATGCGCGGCACCACGCCTTTGCCTACCGCCTCGGCCCGGCGGCGCTGGTCCAGCGCATGAGTGATGACGGCGAGCCCCAGGGCACGGCCGGCCGGCCCATCCTGGAACTGCTGCAAAAGCAGGGCGTCACCGACGTGCTGGTGGTCGTCACCCGCTACTTCGGCGGCATCCTGCTGGGCGCTCCGGGCCTGGTGCGGGCCTACGGCGAGGCGGCCAGGTCTGCGCTGGCCGCCGCCGGCCGTGAGCGCCGACGGGAGTTGACCGTCGTTCGCCTGACCCTAGACTACACCTGGCTCGGCCAGGTCCAGCACTGGCTGAGCGAGGCTGGCGCCCTCACCGTAAGCACGGATTTCACCGACCGGGTGATGCTGACCGCGGCCATCCGTCCCGAACTTGCCGACCACCTGGTGAAGTCCCTGGTGGATCGCACCTCGGGCCAGCTTAAGGCCGAGACGGCCGGAACCCAGTTCGTCGCCGAACCGATATCGGCTCGCTGACCGGAACACCCCGAGAGCACCTGCCAGATTCGAGGCATGCTAGTCGGGGAGGCGTCGTACGATGTCTGCTCCATCCAAGCAACTTATCACCCATCTGCACCGGCTGGTCTACGGCAGACCCAAACGAACCGACCAACAACAGCACGAACGCCTGAGCATCCCGGCCGCTCTGGCGGTGTTCTCCGCCGACGCCATTTCCTCCGTGGCCTACGCCACCGAGGAGATTCTCTGGGTGCTCGCCGCCGCCGGCACGGCCGCCATGGCCTACTCGCTGCCCGTCGGCCTCGGCATCGTGATCCTGGTGCTGAACGTGGCCGCTTCCTATAACCAGACCATCCACGCCTACCCGAGCGGCGGCGGTTCTTATGTGGTTTCCAAAGACAACCTGGGCACCACCGCGGGCCTCACGGCCGGTGCCGCCCTGCTGGTGGACTACGTTCTCACGGTGGCCGTGTCCACCGCCTCGGGCATCGCCGCCATCACCTCGGCCTTCCCCCGCCTGCAGGGCCACGAGGTGGCTTTAAGCCTGGCCGCCATCTGGTTCATCGCCTGGGTCAACCTGCGGGGCGTCCGCGAGTCAGGCACGGCGTTCTCCATCCCCACCTATTCCTTCATCATCGCCATGTACCTGATGATCGGCGCCGGCGCTTGGCAGGCGCTGCACGGCCTATGGCATCCGCCCGTGTCGCCCCTGGCTCCCTTCGGCGTGGGAGGTCAGTCCGCGGCCTTCCGACAGGCCACTGCCGACGTCACCCTGTTCATGGTGCTGCGTGCCTTCGCCTCAGGCTGCACGGCCCTGACAGGCATCGAGGCCATCTCCAACGGGGTCCAGGCCTTCCGGGCTCCCGAGCTCGCCGCCAACACCGCCTACGCCGACTT